>JAYWMP010000007.1:0-5621 GCA_035873255.1 Nitrospirota bacterium | reverse complement strand
CTTGGATCCCCTCTGCATGAACATCCCGGTGTCTTTGCCAGGCCAGGGATATTTCCTGCCCGGCCCTCCAGGGAGGAAGAACGGAAAACAGATGTCGAGTGCGACCTGGAGATGCTGCCGGTGCCTGATTACACCGATTATTTTGCTCAGGTTAAAAAAGAAATGCCCGACATAACGGTAAAGATCCCGATAGAGTCTTCCAGGGGATGTTGGTGGGGACAGAAGTGTCAATGTTCTTTCTGCGGTCTTAACGGGTTAAGTATTCGGTACAGGACCAAGTCCGCTGAGCGTGTGCTTTCTGAAATACGCCGGCAGTTTGAACATTATGGCGCTACAGAGTTTATTGCGGTGGACAATATTCTTAATCCCTTGTTTTTCAAGACGTTTCTTCCCGGTCTCAGGCAACTGTATGAACGTTATGGCATCACGTTTTTCTATGAGATAAAATCGAACCTGACGGATAGTGAAATCCAAAGCCTGAATCAGTCCGGCGTTAAAGAGGTCCAGGCCGGAATAGAAAACCTGAACGACCATGTCCTGAAATTAATGAAGAAGGGTACAAGCGGGCTGGAGAATGTCCGGTTTCTGCGTGATTGCGCTTCTCACGGTCTTCAGGTGCATTATTCACTGCTTTGGGGCACCCCGGGGGAGACACGGGATGATTATATTTCACTCAGGAGGCTGATACCGTATATTCAACACCTTCCGCCGCCCAAGCACATTGTACCGGTTGCCCTGGCGCGTTTCAGCCCGTATTTTAGCAATCCCGGGAAGTATGGTATCCGTAATGTCCGTCCGTCCCCCCTTTATCCGGTACTGTTCGGAGGAATGACAGTCAATTATGATAGACTTGCCAATATCTTCAACTTCGACCTTGACTCTGACAATGACGAGGGCCTGAACATGGAGCGGAGCAGTTTTATCGACGAGGGGCAGGTTTGGCGGGAAACGTATAGCGGTCTTTCTCTGGTATACTCCGAATTTGAGGAGATGCTTATTATTGTCGATATCAGATATGGAGCTTCAAAGGTTTTCCGGCTCGTATCACCTGCGAAAGATATCGCCCTTTTTTGCCTGAAAGGGCAGACCGCTGCTAATATCAAAAAAGCATTTTCTGATATCAGTGAGGACGAAATCGGGAAGTTCCTGCGGCGGATGGTGGAAAAGCATATCGTTCTGCCATGGGACGGCGTCAGGCCGGTGCGGTATCTTTTCCTCCCTGTGCAGGTTTCCATGGAACGTATGCACAGGACCATGGATGCATTGCGTTCCGGCGAGGAATGTCAGGAGAAAAACACAGTAAGTTCCTGAATGGACATCCATGGAGTTCTGTTTCCTGTCTTTGTAGTTTCACTAACTGTTCCGTAGTGAACTCTTACATGATCAGCTAAGGGCGGTCTCACCCGGACATCACCCCCTCGCCCCTCCAAATCCGGTATAATTAAGAGTAATGTTCAAGTCGGGAAGAACGTAAGAAGGAAAGTAAGGTGAATCCATGAAATTTGAGAAATACCATATATCGGAAACAATAAAAAAGAACCTCGCCCAGATGGGGTTCAACAGGACCACGAACATACAGTTCAAGTCCATCCCCTCAATCCTGCAAGGCGAGGACGTCCTGGCGATTGCACAGACCGGGACCGGGAAGACGGCTGCTTTTGCGATTCCCCTCATTGACATGATCCACAGGCGGAAGAGCAGCAAGCGGTCCTATGGGATCTCGTGCATTGTCATGGTCCCCACGCGTGAACTGGCGATGCAGATCGGGGGGGTTTTTGAAAAACTTGCGCGGCACACAAAGGTCAAGACCTTTGCTTTGTACGGCGGTGTTGAGCAGGACCCGCAGATTAAAAAGCTCCAGGACGGAATCGACGTGCTTATCGCGACCCCCGGGCGGATGTTTGATCTTATCAAGCAGGAGTACGTTGACCTTTCACGGGTCAGTACCCTTGTGCTTGATGAGGCCGACCATATGCTTGACATCGGGTTTATTGATGACATCAAGTATGTGAAGAAGAAGCTTACAAAAAAGCACCAGACGCTCTTCTTCTCGGCCACGATTAACAAAGAGATAAAGAAACTGGCCTTCTCGCAGGTCAGGAGTTCCGCAATACGCATCCAGATAGCACCGGAGGACCCTGTATCGAAGAATGTCTCGCACTTTGTCATGTTTGTGGAAATGGATGACAAACGGTTTTTCCTCGAGAGGTTTATTAAAGATAATCCGGAAAGCAAAATCATCGTATTTGTAAGGACACGGGTCCGTGCCGAAAGGGTGGCGAAGGCCATGGAGAGGGTGCGGATAGAGGCGGTCACTATTCACGGTGACAAGCAACAGGACGACCGGTCGGAGGTGATGAAAAAGTTCAGAGAGGGCAGCTACCGCATCTTGATCGCCACGGACATCAGCGCCAGGGGGATTGACGTGCCTGATGTCGATTACGTAATCAACTATGACCTTCCGGACAACCCCGAGAATTACGTGCACAGGGTTGGAAGGACCGGTCGCGGTATCAACCTGGGTGAGGCGATCTCATTCTGCGGCAAAGAAGAAAAAGGACTTCTTGAGGATATCCAGCAGCTGATCAATAAAGATATTGAGGTGATAAAGCTCTACAAAAAAGATTACGATGACATCGTCAGCTCACCCGGAGAGGACCGCAACCTGCGGGAGTTGATCGAGGAACATCAGCAATGGGTGGCAAGCCGGAAGAAAAAAAAGAGGAAGTCCCCGAAGATAGCAAAAAAGAAGAAGAAATAAGAGATGGAGAGTGAAAAAGTGAGTGAAGACCGTTTAGTAGAAATTGAAACAAAGATCGCCTTTCAGGAAAACATAATCAAAGACCTGAGCGACACCGTATACAATCAGCAGAAACAGATAGATACCCTGCACGAAACCCTGAAACAGCTCATTGACCAGATCAGAGAGTCATCCATCATGTCCGCCGAAGGAAATCTGAAAGACGAAAAACCGCCGCATTATTAGCGAGCACTTACCATCGGCGTTACCCATAACCGGAGGTGGTCAGTAAATTCAACTCATTTATTGAGGAATCAGGAGATGTTTACAGGAATTATCCAAAAGAAGTGCAACTGTCCCACCCGGACGCGGCTTCACTATCTTTCCGGTTTTTTGTTATTATAGTTCCCTTTTCAGATAAGAGAGATGTTGTGAATAAAGCCCATATTTCAAGGATTGCCGAAGAACTTAACCTGATAATAAACCAGGTGATGGCCACTGCCCTGCTGCTTGACGGGGGTGCGACCGTGCCCTTTATCGCCCGATACAGAAAGGAAGTCACGGGGTCTCTGGATGAGGTGGCCATCAGAGCGATTCGGGACAGGCTCACCCAGCTCGGGGAACTGGACAAACGGCGTGAAGCTATTCTCAAATCCCTGACGGAAAGGGGAAAGCTCACAGATGAACTGAAGGAGGAAATCCTTCAGGCGGAGAGCATGACAGTACTGGAGGATATCTACCTGCCTTTTCGTCCGAAACGCCGCACAAAGGCGACCATTGCAGGGGAAAAGGGGCTTGGACCTCTGGCCGACCGCATTTTCGCCCAGGACGACATTGATCCGGCTGCAGTGGCTGAAGCCTTTGTGTATTCAGCCAACGGGGTTGATTCCGTGGAGGATGCCCTCTCAGGGGCCCGTGATATTATCGCGGAAAGGGTGAATGAGGACCAGAAAGCCCGTGCCGGGATACGTGAACTCTTTGCTTCAAAAGGTCTGTTCAGGACAAAGGTGGGTTTGGACAAAAAAGAGACGGGCATAAAGTATAAGGACTATTTTGATTTTGAAGAGCCTGTATCCAGAGCCCCATCCCACAGGATTTTGGCCATGAGGCGTGGAGAAAAAGAGGGATTCCTGACCCTGCGTGTAATACCGCCTGAAGATGAGGCGCTCGCCATACTTGAGTCGCTTTTTGTCAGAGGCGATGGAGCAGCTTCCCGTCAGGTCCGGATGGCGGTGCATGACGGCTATAAAAGGCTCCTCTCCATATCCATGGAGACGGAGATACGCCTGGCCGCAAAAAAACGTGCTGATGAAGAAGCGATCAGTGTATTTGCTGAGAATCTCCGTCAACTCCTGCTTGCTCCGCCGCTTGGACGGAAAAATGTTCTTGCTATTGACCCCGGGTTTCGTACTGGATGCAAGGTGGTCTGTCTGGACAGGCAGGGGAAACTCATACATACAGAGACCATATATCCCCATCAGTCAGAGAAAGCCTCATCAGAAGCCGCCGCAAGGATTAAAACTCTTCACGAAAAGTTCGGGGTCGAGGCGATAGCAATAGGAAACGGCACCGCCGGACGGGAGACAGAGGCCTTTATCAGAAAGCTCAACCTGCCTGGAGAGGTCCAGGTAGTGATGGTGAATGAGAGCGGGGCATCCGTATATTCCGCGTCGGATACGGCGCGCGAAGAATTTCCAGACCGGGACATAACAGTTCGTGGCTCCGTATCCATCGGCAGACGTCTGGTGGACCCACTATCCGAGCTGGTAAAGATAGACCCCAAATCCATTGGAGTGGGACAATACCAGCATGATGTGGACCAGGGGGCATTGAAGCGCGGCCTGGACGACGTGGTCATCAGTTGTGTGAATGGTGTCGGCGTTGAGGTCAATACAGCCGGCAAGCAACTGCTTATGTATGTCTCCGGTCTGGGCCCGCAACTTGCCGGAAACATCGTTGAATATCGAAATGAACACGGCCCTTTTCGATCCAGAGAGAAACTGAAGAAGGTGTCTAAATTGGGTGCAAAGGCGTTTGAACAGGCGGCGGGCTTTCTGCGTATCAGGGATGGAGAGAATTCACTTGATGCGAGCGCCGTCCATCCTGAGTGTTATCATCTTGTAGACGCTATGGCAATGGACCTGGGATGTTCAGTCCCTGATTTAATGCGGGATGAGGCGCTCCGTAACAGGATAGACCTTGCAAAATATGTATCAGACAGGATGGGCCTGCCGACATTAACTGATATCCTGAAAGAGTTGGCAAAACCGGGCCGGGACCCACGTGAGAAATTCGAAGCATTCAGTTTTGCTGAGGGGATCGAAAAGATCGAGGATGTCAGGCCGGGTATGAAACTCCCGGGAGTTGTAACCAACATAACCGCATTCGGCGCCTTTGTGGATATAGGGGTGCATCAGGACGGGCTGATACATATCAGCCAACTTTCAGACGGTTTTGTGAAAAATCCCAATGAGGTGGTTAAGGTCCATCAGAAAGTGAATATCACGGTGCTGGATGTGGACCTGAAGAGGAGAAGAATCTCCCTTTCCCTGAAAAAACAGTCGGCATCTGAAAACCTGGGATGTTGAACAGAAGTAAAAAAGGAGAATTGGTGTTAATTGAAGGATCCTCCAGCATAGTTGGCTCGGGAGATAGTGATGGAACGCCGGGGCGGGAATTAGAGGAATTAGTCGCTAAATTATATACCGCCGCTCGTGTTGACGCGATAAATGAATTAAGGCCGATAGTTAAGAAACAATTTGAGCAGTTAGCGCCGCATTTCAGAAAAAAGATAATTTCCGCCCTGATTGCTTCCTTAAACGGCACTCAATTTTGGGGAGGGGGATTCCCCGAAACTGTCGCCGATATTTTCGTTGAGATA
>JAYWMP010000141.1:0-29559 GCA_035873255.1 Nitrospirota bacterium | reverse complement strand
CTAAGGAATAATATCTCTGCATTTAACTTGACAATTATAGTTATAGCATAGCGCAAAGTAGCATCCAGGTCAATTCCGGGGGGATTTGCCGGAAAAGCTCCGCATACTGTATCCCTGTAAAAGCAATTATGATAGAATATAACCATATTGTTCTAAATTTCAGGAGGGTGAAAATGCAAAAAGAGCTAGTGATGTTTCTCTCTACCACACCCTATAGTTTCGAAAATACTCATACGATTATAAAACTTGCTGATGCGGCGCTGAATAAAGGACACAAGGTCAGACTTATCGCGTCGGGAGACGGTGTCTTCTCTATTGTTAAGGGACAACTCCCCCAGGCGCTTTCCGCGTTGAGCGATCTTGTCGGCAGAGGGCTTAAGGTGGACATATGAACCGGCTGCATACAGACCCGCGGTCTTGCGGCTGAAGATTCTATTGAAGGCGGTGACATGAGTTCTCTGAAAGGTCTGTTCAATGTAATCAGGACAGACCCTGTCTTCCTTAATTTTGGTGTTTAGTGGAGGGACCATGGAAAGTGTGACTATAATCTTAAGAAGACCGCCTTACGGCACTGTGGACGCGCCCGAGGCCATCCGTCACGCCCTCGGCGGCATCACGGATGATATGTCGGTAAAACTGGTCCTTCTGGATGGAGGCGTGCATGCGGCGCGCAAAAGACAGGATACATCCGGCACCGAATATCTGAGCGCCGAAGAAGGGATCACAGACTGTATTGATATGGGTGTTGAGGTCTATGCGGACAGGATGTCACTGAAGGAAGAACATTTGGAACCCGATGACATTATAGAAGGTATTATTGTTACGGGCGGCGACGGGATCGCTGAAATAATCAGGGAACCGGGGCTGGTCATGATTTTCTGAAGTCCGGTTTCCGGATGGTAAAATTAACCCTCGAAATGCATCTTTTAATTATGCGTTGCTTTTTTAGATAAATAAAATTCAGTTCTATATTTCAGGGTGGAGGTTAAACCGATATGCTGGTGATTGTAAAAAGCGCCCCTGACACACCTGAAGGGAAAAGGGCCGTCAAACTTGCCGGAGATATGGCTGCGGATATCTGCCTTATACAGAATGCTGTCTGTTTTGCCATGACCGGGAGGCTTAACGGCTTTTGCGGAACCGCGTACGTGCTAAATGAAGACATGAAACTCAGGGGAATAGGTTCTATCGATAAGGGGATCAGGGAACTGGACTATGACGGTCTTGTGGACCTGATGATAAATGAAGAAAAGGTGGTGGGAGTATTCTGAAAAATCATTGCCACCCTGCCTGGATCAGTGCCCCGCCATGCATTGCATTTATAAAAAACACTATCTATAATAGACCGTAAGAGTTTTTGATACATAAATACCGATGCTTGTTGGCTATAATACAAATGTGACCTATAAAGGGGATGTATATCATATCCAGACAGAGGATAAAGGATTAAAGAAACCCGTTATAGTTACGCTGCTTTTTTTAAAAGGCACTATTCTGTCCTCAAAAAAATTAAGCTATGAACATTACGCCTCCCGCCCCGATTTTAAAGATAAGGTGCGTGAGATAATGAAAGGGCAGCACAGGGACATGATAAAAGAGCTTCTTTCCGGAAAACATACACCGGGGGCTGAGCCGGCGGCGGCTGACCGGGATGAGGATTCAGAATTGGAACAACCGGCGACCGGGGAGAAATCCAGGGCTGAAAGCCGGCGCTCCAAAAGTCTTGACGACATACTTATCGACTATATAATAAAGCAGGACGGTTAACCTGGACATTATCGAAATGATAGAATTTTTTGATGTTACAAAAGAGTACAACAATCAAACTGCGTTACGGAACATCACTTTTTCGATAGTTAAGGGTGAAATGGTCTTTGTTACGGGCACCAGCGGGTCCGGCAAAACCACTCTGCTGAAATTAATATATCTTGCGGAAAAACCGGACAAGGGAGAGATCTCCGTGGCGGGATGGGAAACAGAGAAGTTAAAAGAATCCGGCATCCCTTTGCTCAGGCGCAATGTCGGGATTGTTTTTCAGGATTTCAGGCTTCTTAATAACAGGAATGTCTTTGAAAACGTTGCACTTGCGCTCAGGATAAGAAACATGAACGAGAAGGACATAAGGACAAAGGTCTATCATTCCCTTAAGACAGTCAATCTCAGGCATAAATCAGACTCCGTGCCTGAAGCCCTTTCCGGAGGAGAACAGCAGAGGGTTGTCATTGCGAGAGCGATAGTCGCCGAACCGATCCTCCTGCTTGCGGACGAGCCGACCGGTAACCTCGATGTAGACACCGCAGCGGGAATAATGAGAATTTTCAACGAAATAAACGCAAAAGGAACGACAGTCCTCATCGCAACACACAACAGGGAACTCTTTAAAAATACCGGCAGGAGGGTCCTCCGGCTTGACTCCGGCAACCTTGTTGGAGAGGAAGCCGAATAATGACAGTACCTTATTCCCTCAGACTCTCATTACAGAGACTTTTCGGCGAAATATGGATTAACCTGCTGTCGATCCTCACTATTGCCGCCGGACTTTTTATTGTCTGCCTCTCTTTTATTCCGGTATACAACCTTGACGTCGTCGCAAAGAAACTTCCGGACAAGTTTTCCATGATTGTATACCTCGATAACAGCCTGAACCGGAACGAGATCAACCAGATTGTTAATTCTCTCAAAAAGAACAAAGAGGTTAATTCAATACGATATATTTCCAAAGAGGCGGCGCTTAAAGAGCTGAAATCAACCTTAAAGGACTCGGATTTCATATTTGAGGGGCTGGATGAAAATCCTCTGCCCGATTCTCTCGAAATAAAACTCAGAAGAGATGCAGTGGATCCCAACGTCGTAAGAACTTTTTCAGAGAAGGCCGCCAGAATTGACGGTATCACTGAAATCAACTATGGTGAAAAATTCCTGTCAACCATTTACTACCTGAAAATCGGGTTGCAGACACTGGGGACGATATTCATAATCATCATGTCGGTGGGTATTGTATTCGTCTGTTACAGCACGGTCAAGATACTCTTTTACAGACGAAAAGAGGAGATCGAAACCTTCAAACTTCTCGGCGCCAGCAAAGGCTTCATCAGGACGCCGTTTCTTATTGAGGGCGCCTTTATCGGCGGCAGCGGCGGCGCACTCAGCCTTATCGGAATATACCTGTTCAGCTATATTGTTTTTTTCAGGTTGGCCGACAAGGTCCCTATGTTCAAATCCGTGGTCATTCCCGAAAATATTTTCCTTTCACTTCCTCTGGTCGGAATCCTCCTTGGAATAACGGGCGCCGCAATAGCACTGGGACGGTTAAGGTACTGATGTTTTCCGTCTCCACCCACCACAGGAAACTAAAGGCCTGTTGCATTGTTCTTTCTCTCTTAATCTTCTTCCCCGGTATCTCTCATAGTGTGCCTGCCAAGGACAAATACAATAAATACAAAGAGATACAGATGAAGATGATTAAACAGAAGAAGAAGATCAAGGAGGCGCAGAAGCGTGAATCTTCCGTGCAGAACGAAATCGCCGACATCAACCGGAAGTTCGGAAAAATTGAAGCGGAACTCGGAATGTACAAAAGAAAACTGCGGCAGACCAAAACCAGGATTAAGACCATCAATTCCGAGATCAAACAGACACAGGGAAACATGGACCAGCAGAAGGAATGGATAAAGAAAAAGCTCAGGATGATTAATAAAGTCGGGCATTCAGGAAACCTCCTGGCGGTCCTCCTGAATGTAGAGGATATATCCCAGATGATGAGGATATGGAAGTACCTCGAAAATATTACTAATTATGAACAGAGGGTCCTGAGCACCTATAAAAACAATCTGGCCATCCTGGCTGAAACAAACAGTAAGCTGCAGGGACTCCATGAAGAGCTTAAGGATACCGAGAAAAAGATAAAAGACAAGGAAAAAGAACTGAAAGAGAAGAGGAAGGCCAAGGAGATGCTCCTGGCTTCGGTCAGACATAAAAAAGCTTCTCACCAGAAAATGCTTTCAGAGCTGAAAAGGGCTTCCAAAAGACTTCTCGAAATCATCAGGGAATCGGAAAAAACCGACACTTATTCCGCAGTCGGGTTTTCGAAGCTTAAAAGAAAGCTTCCATGGCCCACGGCTGGAAGGATAGCGATCCCTTACGGCTCACAGAAAGACCCCCAGTTCGACACCCCTGTATTCAGAAACGGAGTGCATATCAGGACAGGGTCCAATGCAGACGCAAGATCGGTTTACAGGGGAAAGGTGATCTTCGCGGATTGGTTCAGGGGTTTTGGACAGCTCGTGATTATTAACCATGGCGGGGGGTATCATACACTATATGGAAATCTCTCGAAAATTTTTTCGCATGCCGGTGATATAATAAAAGGAAATCAGGTAATAGGAAAAGTCGGGACATCCGGCATACTGAACGCACCCGGTCTCTATTTTGAAATCCGTTACAAAGGTAAGCCCCTCGATCCGGCGCAGTGGCTGAAGAGAAATCGCAGATAATGCAGGAGGTCAGATAAAACTATGAGAAAGAGAACAACAGTCATATGGATGCTTTTATTCCTGCTTGTGGCGTCAGGCATCCTTGTCGGCAAATTCCCGGTCAGCAGTGTCGGCGCGGAGGGAGACAGCTATGCGGACTTAAAGACTTTCACCGAGGTCCTGTCCATGGTCAAAAAACACTACGTCGAAGAGGTGAAGACCAAAGACCTCATATACGGGGCCATAAAGGGAATGCTTAACTCTCTTGACCCGCATTCAAGCTTTCTGACCCCCGAAGATTTCAAAGAGATGCAGGTAGACACAAAAGGGGAATTCGGCGGCCTCGGCATCCAGATAGGAATAAAGGACGGCAAGCTTACCATTATAGCGCCTATTGAGGACACCCCGGCATACGAGGCCGGCGTGAAGGCTGGCGACAGAATAGTCGCGATAAACGGCGAGTCCACCAAGGACATGACTCTCCATGATTCCGTCACCCGGCTGAGAGGAGCGCCGGCGACCTCCGTCACCATCACCATTCTCAGAGAGGGCTGGAAGAAGACCAGGGACTTCACCATAACCAGGGCAATAATAAAAATAAAAAGCGTTAAGTCCAAGATACTGAATGACAATATCGGCTATATCAAGATAAGCCAGTTCCAGGAGAAGACGGCGTCCGACCTCTCCGATGCCCTGGAGAAGTTCAGCCGGAAGAAGGTGACCGAGCTGATTCTCGACCTCAGAAATAATCCTGGCGGGCTATTAAAGAGTGCGATTGACGTCTCAAGCCAATTCCTGCCGAAAGACAAACTGGTGGTTTACACGAAAGAAAGGTCGGGAGAGAAGACCGAATTTTTCACACGGAAAAACGGCAGTTTCACCGGGCCGATGATTGTCCTTGTAAATCAGGGCAGTGCAAGCGCATCCGAAATCGTTTCAGGGGCTCTTCAGGACTGGGACAGGGCTGTTATTCTCGGTACGCAGACATTCGGGAAAGGGTCCGTCCAGACTGTGATCCCCCTGAGTGACCACTCCGGTCTCAGACTCACCACCGCTAAATATTATACTCCCGCGGGCAAATCCATCCAGAACAAGGGGATAACGCCGGATATAGTCGTTAAGCTGCAAGCCAAAAATGGCGATCAGGAGCACCCCGTAATAAGGGAGAAAGACCTTAAAAGACACCTGAAAAATGAACAGGAAGAACCGGAGATGAAGGGCCCCGAGACGGCGCCTGTTTCATTCGGCATAGACGAAAAAGATGATACACAGTTGCAGCGCGCACTGGACATCCTCAAGGCGCTCCCGAAGACATTAAAGGTCTTCGGGCAACAGACCGATAACAGCATAAGAGAAGACCGGAGCAAATGACGGGTAAAAGGGCTGACGCTTTATTGCCGATTCCCACTACAGTCAGAAAATGGCGCGAATAGTATTCGATATAGAAACCACCGGCCGAGACTTTGAGACTCTGGAGGAACCGGTACGGGAATATCTGCTCAGGTGGGCCGAATCCGAAGATGAGAGGGCGGAAGTGAAAGAAAGTCTTTCCTTCTACCCCTTGACGGGTGAAATCATTACGATAGGAATGCTCAATCCTGATACAGCCAAAGGTGTGGTCTTCTTTCAGAACAACAGCGATCCGGTTCCGCCTTTTGAAGAAGAAGGGATTAAATACGAATCCGGAACGGAAGAGGAGATAATCCGGAAATTCTGGAATGTGATAAAAAGCTACCATCAGTTCATCACATTTAACGGCAGGGGCTTTGACTGCCCGTTCATACTGGTGCGTTCAGCCGTGCATAAAATAAAGCCACTGAAGGAACTTATGCCTTACAGATATGGAGACATTCATATCGACCTGCTGGAACAACTCACATTCCACGGAGCTTCACGCAGGAAATTCAGCCTCGATATGTGGTGCCGCACATTCGGTATTAAAAGCCCCAAGGAAGACGGCATTACGGGATATGAAGTGAAAGACCTCTTTAAATCCGGACGGCATATTGATATAGCCAGATATTGCGCGGGTGATCTCCGTGCAACCGCCGGATTATTGTCAGTCTGGGAAAATTATATAAAATTTTCCGGTGACTCCAGAGGCTGATGTAACACAGTGACCGCCATGAGTGCCCCCTCACAGGCCCTTTTGCCATCTTCCACGAATTCGACCGAACACCGCATGTCATATCGGACTGACCGATATTGTCAGCGGCCATGCGTATGTGCCGGGCTGCGCGTTTTCCGACAGAATAAACCTGTAGCTCAGCTCAAAGGCATATACGCCGCGACCGGCATAAGGCTGAACAACCCACCCCCTGTTAGAGCTGATATGAACGTCTCTGCCCATCCCGTTCAGCATAACCTCCCTGAAAGGCCCGCCCAGGCCATCAAAGACCAGCATATAACCGGTATCGCCACGGTTCGTGACCCTCAGATGGGAAGCAGAGGGAGAATCCACATGTCCGCGAAGCACATCCATATTGGTGACCACCATTTCCGGCGACTGATAGATCACCTCCAGGTCGGAATTGGCCTCGACAGCGGCTGTTACGGATAAATTCTGACCTCCGGCGCTTCCGGGTGTCGCGGCATAAGCTTTTGCCCAGGGCGCCAGAGACAACACAGCCACTAAAGCAGCGGTTATCAGTTTATTCTGCAGTTTCAGCCCGCACGCAATCTGCCGGGGCTGCAGATCACCTGATTCGACCAGCACTTCCCCGATTTTCGCGTTACAATGTCTTTGCCTCTCCAGTGCGTCCTCGAGTTGTTTACGGGTAATCTGGCCGGTCGCCACCAGTATTTCACCCAGCCTGATGGGGCCCGCGATCCGCTGGGAACTTTGATGCTGCTGAAACGCCAGTACTGAATCAAGTTCACTTCGGGTAATATATCCGAGACGCAGCAGCGCCTCTCCAAGTTTTCTTTCGGACCCAGCATGTTCATGCAAGGCCATATACAGCTTTTTCGGCGTAATACGCCTTGCCTGAAGAAGGAGCCTGCCCAGAAGCTGACGTTCGCCAGCGGCGGACCTGACAGCCGCTTCCGGTGAAATAAGACACCTCTGCACCAAAATAGCGGCTCTTATATCGTCACGGCTCAGCAGGCCCATGCGGACAAGTATTACGCCGAGAAATTCGTTGCTTTCCTTCTGCTCTTCCAGTGCGCGGCCAAGGTTCTCCGGAGTAATAAAACCGCCGTCAACCAGCACCCGGCCGAGCGGACGCTTCGTGAGCCTGCATGCCATGCAGAAGTCGTCTGAATAAATGTTACTCATAACAAAAGCCTCTTATGTCCATCAAAGCGGGTCCGTTTTTCCACCAGCCGGCTCCAATGTATGCCTGAGACATTCTATTTTCGTAACGTATCCCCCTGATTTTGATTTAAAAACCTTGTTGTGGCGACTTCAACCGGGCCCACTTGTTCCAGATTCAAATAACTGGCCAATTCCTTCGCCCTTATATCAAAACCCCGGTATCCCACATTCTGAAATTTATGTTACCTGTACGCCTGACCGGCAAGCGGTTTTATTTATTAACAGACATACAGTATAATTCCAGTTGTCTCCATTATACTGAAGCCCGAATGTATATTCAATTGAAAAATGTATATTCAATTGAAAATTGAGATCAATGTAATTTAACCTATCTGGCGATAACGGGAACAAGAAAACCAACCTTCCGGGTTCCAGGCCGCGGCGGGAATTATATCAGGAGGATTATGATGAAAAAACTTACAAGATATTTCTTTGAGGGCCTTTTATTTCTGGTGCCCGTGGCTGCAACCATATACATGCTGTATCTGGTATTCATAAAGATCGACAGTATTTTCAGATTCAAAACACCGGGTGCGGGCTTTATCGTCACGATCATCACAATTACGGTAGTAGGTTTCATCACCTCGAATTTTCTGACACGGGGATTAGTGCATATCGTTGACAAAACATTCACCCGCTTGCCTCTTGTAAAGATGATTTACACATCTATAAAAGATCTGATTGGGGCCTTTGTAGGCGACAAGAAGAGCTTTAACAAACCGGTACTGGTCAGATTGATTCCGGGCGCCAACATTGAGGTGATGGGGTTCGTAACGGGAGAGAGCCTGAACAACTTCGGATTATCGGACAGGGTTGCCGTATATCTTCCGCAGTCTTATAACTTTGCAGGCAACCTTCTGATCGTCCAGAAAGATCAGGTCACCCCTCTTGAAGCAGACAGCGGGGACATTATGGCGTTCATCGTATCCGGAGGTGTAACATCCAAAAACAGAGAGTCCTGACCGGATATATTCAGATACCAGCACTCTAACAGGGAGCAATCAGGCGATTTCATAGACAGGGAGTCATTCCCCCGGTCCTTTGAGCTGGAATCCGGAGTGTTCCGGATTCCGACAATGCCGGCAGGATTTCAGGCGTCGCCGGCTATATATTCATTCACCCTTCGGACCTCAAAATTATCCACTGACAGGATACTGTTCGTAAACCTGAAGATTTTTTCCCGGGCCTCTGCGCTCAGGTCAGGATAAAAGACCGGATTTGCGACAACTGCCGCCCTGAAGGCAAAGAACGGGGCGACAACTTCCGTTATCTCCGTATCTCCAGAGGTCTTTTTATATTCCTCAAAAAAGAGGTTTAATCCCTCAAGATAAGCCCCCCTTACATCACCGAATTTCTTTACAGAAAAAAATATGTAGTTGATTGCGAGGGCCGTCACGTCATCGGCTGGTTCGCCCCACGGTCCCCTGCTCCTGTCCAGGAGTATAAAATCGGCATTGTCCTTAAACCATATATTGCCGGGATGGAAATCACCGTGTATCTGCGCCAGCCTTCCATAGCCCGGTTTCAACCTGTATATCCAGTCGACGGACTTTTTGATGATATCCGTTATCTCTTCATAAGGGACCGTGCCGTCCGGATATGTATCAAAGACACCCATAAGACATTCGCCGTGCCCTACGGTATCCCTTAGTTTTCGCCAGTAGAGTGTTCTGGAGTCGCGCCTGACCGAGTGAATCTCCGCCAGATACGATGCCATCGCCTTTATCTTTACTATATCCGGTGTTTCGAGTTTGTCCTTGCCGGCAAATTCCGAGAGGTCATTAAAATAGTCCCTTCCCTCCACTTGCTCCATCAGCAGATAATATTCTACTCCCCCGCCAATAGACTTTATCGAGCCGTCCTCCATCTCCGCAAGAACATCGATGGCCTTTACCTGCCCCGGCAAATTTTTATATTCATCCAGATCAAGGAGAAAGACGGATGCCCTGTCTGATGGATAGTCGTGCCCTAATCCTTCCGGGATCAGGGTCTTTATGACGTATGATTTAGCGCCTTCCGCCGTCTTTATCTCTACAGCGTAGCCAGAGCCCTGAACTCCGGAGCCAAGTTTCCTTATCTCAAGGTGACTCACCTCCCTGAATTCATTTTCCAGATAAGTTTTTAAGGCTTCTTCATTCAACAAAATAAACCTTGGACTTCTCCAAAGTTGCTTCTGTATCTTTCAAGAAATTCCTCGTATGTATAGCAATGCTCCTGGGTGCCGTACTTCTCGACCGCATATGCAGCCGAGATACTTCCCATCCTGGCAGCGGTCTCCAGGTCCTTGCCCATCACAAGCCCCTTCATCATGCCCGCCCTGAATGCGTCGCCCGCGCCGGTCGGGTCAACAACATCGGAGACCTTTGCCGGAGGGACATTGATCTCCCCGTCAGCACTGCTGATGACCGAGCCTTTTTCTCCAAGGGTCGTGATTATAGTTTTTGTAAGTCCTAACAGCTCTTTTTTGTCCCTGCCCGTCAGTTTTGTTATCAGCTCGAACTCATAATCATTGGAGATGAGTATCGCGGAGCCATCGATCCACTCCCTGAGCATATCCCCTTCCCATGCGGTAAGGGACTGCCCGGGGTCACAGATATAATCAACGCCTTTGTCTTTATATACCTTTGAATACCCGACCATATCCTGCAGGTTCCCGGGCGCTATCAGGGCTATGGAATCTTCCGCCCGGAGATCACCGAATCTGTATTCAGAAGGATATTTCATCGCCCCTGGATTGAACCCGGTGATCTGGTTGTCGGACTTGTCGGTCGTTATATATGCGCCGGCGGTAAATTCCTCTTCTATTATTTTTATGCCTTCCGCAGGGATATTGTTCTTCTTCAGCCACTCGAAGTAACGTCCATAGTCCTTGCCTATGGTAGAGAGTATTTCAGGTCTCTCGTTCAGGAGACTCAGAGTATATGCCACGTTGCCAGCAGTGCCCCCGAATTTTTCCACCATCCCGTTGACCGTGAAACATACGTTCAGAATATGAATTTTATCCGGCAGGATATGGTCTGAAAACTTCCCTGGAAAGTCCATAATCCTGTCATACGCCAATGAACCCGATATAAATATATGCCTGTTACCCATTCTTCCTCCTTGTCAGTGCTTCCAGGACCCTTCCGGCAATCTTTCCATTAAAGCCCTTTAGCGCCGCGATATCTTCAACCGCGGCCTTTTTTATTGCATCTATACTACCAAAATGTCTCAATAATTCAAACCTCCTTTTTCTGCCTATTCCGTGAATCTTCGTGAGAGGAGATTCAAATACCTTTTCAGCCCGCAGTTTTCTGTGATAGCTTATCGCGAAGCGGTGGACCTCATCCCTTATCCTCTTCAGAAGCAATGATGACGGTCTCCCGTCCTCAAGGCCGACAGGAGCTTTTCCGTCCGCCGGGAAGGCCCTGTCAGGATTCTTGGCAACCCCGATGACATCCCTGTCTCCGATACTCTTTTCTCTGAAGACCTCTAATGCCGCATCCAGGTGCCCCCGGCCCCCGTCGATGATCATAAGGTCGGGAAGATCGTTGCCGAGGCTTCCGATTGTTCTTCCGACCAACTCTCTCATCATCGAGTAATCATCCGGTCCCTTAACATAGTCCATCTTAATATGGCGGTATCTCTCCTTTCTGAAGTCCCCGTCCGACCAGTATACAAAAGCCCCGGCAGACTCTTTTCCTGAAATATTCGAGACATCAAACGCCCCGATATCCTCCGGAACTTTATGCAGTCTCAAAATAGCGGCAATATCATGCATCACGTTCTTTCCGCCTGAATCTATCCTGCTTTTACAGATAATCCCTGCATTCTCGTTCGCCATATCAACGAGCTTCCGCCTGATTCCCCTCTGCGGGACGGATATCCTCACTTTCGACCCCCTTTTGTCCGAGAGCCATAACGATAATATAGCAGGGTCCCAGGGCAGATGCGCACATATTATCTCCGGGGGAGGAATAATCTCCTTTTCATAATACCGCTCTATAAAATTCTGCATCAGATATCCATCAGTCTCTCCGGATATGTTTTTCAGGTGAAAGTCCCTGGAACCTATCATAAGGCCGTTTCTTGAAAAAAGCATCTTAAAGACGGCATGATCTTCTTTTCTGAAAAAACCTATCACATCAACATCACCAAGGCCCGGCGAAGCCGCCTTCTGGGATTCGGATATCTTTTCTATAGCCTTTATCTGGTCCCTCACAACAGCAGCCTCTTCGTAATACATCTTCTCTGAAAGTTTCTCCATCTTTTTTTTCAGCGTCTCCATGAGCTTCCTGTTTTTACCTTCAAGCAGGAGCTTTATATCATTTACTACGCTTAAGTATTCAGCATGTCCGATCAGTCCGGCGCACGGTGCGGGACATCTTTTTATCTGAAACTGCATGCACGGCCTCATACGCTTTTCGAGTGAATATTTGCAGGTCCTTATATGAAAATTGCTCCTGATAAAAGCTAGTGTGTTCCACATCGCCCCTGCCGGAAGATAAGGGCCGAAATATTCCGCTCCATCCTTCTCTACCCTTCTTACTACTTTCAGGCAGGGCCATGTTTCATTCACCGTAAGCTTCAGGTACGGATAACTCTTGTCGTCCCTCAGGAGAATATTGTAACGCGGCCTGTACTGTTTAATGAGATTCGCCTCAAGGACAAGCGCCTCGAGTTCGTTTTCAGTTACCGTATACTCGAAATCACGAACAGACCTGACCATTGCAGCCTTTCTCCTGTCAAGTGAAGCAGACTTCCTGAAATAGCTCCTGACGCGGCTTCTCAGTCCTTTTGCCTTGCCGACGTACAGAATACGGCTGTTTTTGTCCTTAAAAAGGTAAACCCCCGGTTTTTCAGGTACGTTTGACAGTTTTCCCTGCATACTATAATTATAATTCCAATTTTATTTTTTCGCCTCTTTCCCTGTTTCTTTGCAACTGTCTCAATTAAATTACAGCACTCTTGCAAACTCTTGGCTTTTGGCTTCTAAAATTGCAAAAGAGACCAGGACATCTGATTGTGGATGCGGTTGTCGTTGCATCCCTGCACCATCAAAAAAATAACAGGGGACTTTCCGGGAAAGAGAATTCTCTTCCCCGACTTTTTTACTGAAGATGTAACCCCAGGCCAAAACGCTTTAAGGCAAGGTGTGCATTTACTACTCCCAAACATCGGTCACAGCTACCATCATACTAACATCCGTCAGGATTAACCCTCCACACAAATATATTGGCGGCTATGTCCCTGTCCAGTGCAACCTCGGTATTTTCAAACTTCACACAGAAGACCGGGTTTGACCGGTGCAGTGTAACTATAATCCCCGGGTGCAGGCCAAGGGATATCAGCTGATGCAGGTTCGAATGACTCCCCGGCTTGATATAAGTAATCTTGCCACTCTCCCCGGGATTGAGTTCAACCAGGCTGACCACGGTATTATTCACCTCCCTGCGCCTGTCTTCGCAACATCTGCCCTTTGGAATCGGCTTTCCGTCGGGGCATAGTTCCGGATGTCCAAGGAGCGTGCAGATCGATTCCTCCACCTCCGGCAGCAGGGCGTGTTCGACCTTGCAGGCCACCTTTTCCATGTCGGACTCCTTCAGTTTCAGGATACTCGTCACCAGCACTTCGGCCAGACGGTGTCTCCTTATGATGCCCTCGGATATCTTCTTTCCCTCGCCCGAAAAAAGCACTTTATCGGTATTCCTTACGACAAGACCCTTCCGCTCAAGCTCCGCAACGTCAGCATCAGAGAAGTCTATGACGCAGAGATTCCTGACGGAATCCATCGAACAATTTTTGTACTCCCCTGCAATCCAGATCGCCTCCAGTATCTCTTCCTGTTCTTCGTTCAGCACAGGCTGGCCTCCTTTATTATGTGAATGTAATTCCGAAAAAACGGCAGGTCTGGCTTACTATGCTCCCTATTACAACGGCATATACGGTCACGGCCCCGATGATTGCGGAGGCCGCCATTCCACCACGTTCCTTGAAAAGAACGATGGTCGCGTTAATACACGGCGCCAGAAATGTCATCACCAGCAGGTTAACGACAAGCTGCAGGTTAGTATACATACCGTTGATGTGCTCAAGCTCAACGGCCCCGCTCTCCCTGCGGATCACGGTCTTGATAAAAACCTGCACGCTCTTTTCGGGTAGTCCCATGAATCCGCTGATCACAGGCCTGAAAAACCTCTCAAGGGCCGCCAATCCCCCCGCCCTTTCAAAAAGAAACACAACAAGGGATGCTATGATAAATATGGGCACCGCCTCTTTCATGAAAAAACAGGTCTTTGACGCCGATACCTTCAGCACCTGGAAGAGGTTCGGCACCCGCATGGGAGGAATCTCCATCAGGAGAGAGGCCCTCTCTCCGGGCAATATCCTGTTTGCCAGAAGACCTGCAATGAGCATCTGAGAAAAGATTATCCCGAATACGGTAACGGTTGCCGATATGGGCAACTTATTCAGTATAACAAGCATGACCGCAAGCAAAGGGGCGCAGGGCATGCCGAGGAGAAGGAGGAAGGTTGCAATGTATCTCTCCTTCTTTGTGTCGAGCATTCGCGTCGTCAGAATGGCCATTGTTACACAGGAAAACCCCATCACAAGAGGTATGACACCCTTGCCGTTGAGTCCCATCTTTTTGAAAATCCTGTCAAGAAGGATCGAGATCCGCGAAAGATATCCCGAGTCCTCCAGTATCCTGAATGCTATATAAAAACAGAAGATAACCGGCAATACAAGCCCGAGGGCAAGGAAGACACCAGTGGGCAATACACCGAAATCAGGGTCGACTATCATGTCACGCAGTAGCGGACTCGGTATGGGCTCAACAACCTTGTTCACCCAGGGAATCAGGAAGCCCTCAAAGACAGTACCGTTTATGGCATCCACAAGGAAGGTGGCCCCGAAGACACCCACAAACAGATACATCAGCACCAGGACCGCGAAGGCAATCGGGATCCCCGTGTGCAACTGCGTGCACCAGTCTCCAAAGGTTATAAGGTGCTCGTTTCTGGATGGGGGCTCAACTTCCTGGACCATGGAGGCGATCTGCACCGCCTTCATGTTATAGAGTGTCCCCATCTGGACCCTGCACTCCCCCGGGGCCTCCCGCCGGAATTCATCAATAAGGTCCTTGACCTGCTTCAACATCCCGGGACCGAAGTTTCTCTCCACATATTCCTCCGCCCTCCTGTCGCCATTAAGCAGGAGTAGCCCCAGCGCCTCCGGTGAGACCCCGGTCGACGTTAAGAGCTTGTCCATGATTTCGAGGAATCCCTTGACCACCGCCGGATATTCGACCAGTCTTCGTGGAACCCGCATATCATTAAGCCGGGATATGACACTGCTGACCCCGATCCCGTCGCTGGCGACCGTTGTACAGACGTCTATTCCGAAAACTTCCGAGAGACTATCACTGTCAACCTCAATACCCCGGGAGGCAGCCTCATCCACCATATTAACAACCAGGAGCATGGGCAGTCCGTACCCGGCATACTGGAGTGCAATGGCAATCGAACGCTTCAGGTTTTTTGCATCCGCCACAAGGATTATCCCATCAACACCGCTGATAGAGTCCCCTCCCATCAGGAGGAGATCCCTTGAGGCCCTTTCATCCTCATTCATCGAAAAAACCGAATACGCCCCGGGTGTATCGTATACGTCATAGTCCGTTCCCTTTATATGTCCTTTCCTGACCGACACCGTTGTGCCCGGGACATTGAAACTTGCAGCCCTGGTCCCACACATACGCTCAAAAAGCACGGATTTTCCAACATTAAGATTTCCAACGATAGCCAAAGTACGGCTTTTGTGGTCCCATAAAGGGTCATCCCCGTCACACTCAGAACACGTTTTCATTTACTGACGCCTCTCGTTCATAAGCGGGATATAACTATCCGTGTCATATCACTTCCGTCCTGTCAGACGTTTTATCATCTCCGCCTTTGTAAATGTCTCATCACACTCAATCCCCCACTCCTTGCAGAGGGTTACAAGGTCGGCCCGCTGCATCTTCTTCAGCTTGCTCTCACTGGGGCTTTCCACCTCACCACCGGGTTCTTCCTTCACCTCTTCGGCGATTACCGCTTCAAGATTCATCTCTTTTTCAGAGTCACCTTCAGTCTCCTCGGCGATGGTCACCTCGATATCCATGTCATCCCGCCCTTCAGAGACAACCCTTTCCTCTTCTTCCGGAGATTCCGCCTCTTCTATCTCAGCGAGGGCCTCGGATGAAATACTCGCCAGTGCCTCCTCCACCCCGGGGATATCGATCCCGGGTTCTTTTTCAGCACCGGGAGCTTCCACGTCTGCCCTCTCCATCTCCTCTTCGCGTGCCTGGACCGTCTCCTGCTCACGCCCTTCATCCGCAACAGGCTCAACTTCATCCGCAACACCGGCCTGAGCTTCCACCTCGATACCGACTTCAGACCGATCCTCCCCTGATTCACTCTTCCACCACTCTTTCAGCCGGTCGATAGCCTCGGAGAGGGCCGTTCCTTCCACCTGGACATCAAATGCTATCTCCTTGCCAGTGAGAGACGTTATGGCCTCAAGCGCCTTCTGGCGTATCTCTGAGCTCCTGTCTCCCAACACGTTGATCAAGAGAAGCACGGCAGCACTGTCCCCTATATTGGCAAGGGCGGATACAGCCGCCCTTCTCACGGCTTCGTCCCTGTCCTTCAGGCAGAGAGAAAGCGCCTCGACAGCAGCAGGACTGCCCTTCCATCCAAGCAGGGTTGCCGCCGTCACCCTCACATCCGGATGGCTGTCACCAAGGGCCCCGGTCAGAAGGGGGAGTAGTTCCTCTTCATCCGCCAGACTGTAAAGCCCCCTCAGGCAACCCGTTCTCACCCTGTAGACTGGGGAGGACAACTGCTCCTTCAATAAGGGAACGGCCCGCTTGTCAGCTATACTCACAAGCATGCTTATTATTTCAGACAGGAGTTCAGGAGTCCTGAACCCTGCGGCACTGATCAGCACGGGGACACAGGCCTCGTTGCCGAACTTCCCAAGCTCCGCCACAGCCAGCAGCCTGACACCGAGATTGTTGTCGAGGAGATCCTTCGCCACCCGCTCAAAGAGGGCCTTTTCCCCTGGGTTGTCAAAGACCCCGGACTTCAACCCTTCTTCAATAGCGCTCTGCACGGATTTGACCACATCGGCTTCAGCCGGCATCCTCCCGGTCTGCGCAGCTCCAATCTCCGCAAGCCTGGTCTTCAGCCTCCCAATCTCCTGCTCATATTCCCTGACTTCCGCAATCAACCTCTTTAATGGCTCCCTCTCGGAAGGTCCGGCGGATTCAGGAAGCCCGGCCTCCATACAGCCTATCTCGTAATACAGTTCCTTTATCCTGGCCCGGGATGCCTTGATCTCCTTTTCTATCTTCCACTTTTCTACCGATCCGAGTCGTTCAGCGAGGTCCATCGCCTTCTCGGGCAGGACAGTCACCTGGCTTACGGTGGAGAAGATCTTCTCCACCAGGCCCGAGCCTGTGTCATACACGGAAACCACGGCTTTACCGCCGGCGTTCAGGGCCTTGGCCACACCGGCCAGCAGGGCCGGCCTGCTTGATGAATTGTTAGTCATTATTACCTCCTCACTCATAAATTTTGTTTTAGACTGTACCCTGTTCAGGAACTGGCGTCACAAGACTCCGGCAAGCAATCTGGCCGCGCCCAATAAAAGCAGAACCGCGATAAGCTTCTTTATGGCCTCCGCTCCCGTAATCAACGCCAGATTCGCCCCTGCGTAAGCGCCTATTATCGCCCCGATCCCGAGGGGTATGGCGAAATCGATCTCAACGGTCTTCAGTCCGAGAAAAATGAGCATGCCGATAAAACTTGTGATGGTTATAATAAAATGCGAAGTGGCTGTGGCGATATGCATGGGCATACCTATAAAACTCATTAAAGGAACATGAATTATCCCACCGCCGATACCGAAGAGACCCGATATGATTCCGACCAGAAAACTGCCTCCTGTCCCTATGGAGAGGTCCGTGGTATAAACGTGCTCAGCGCCGTAAGAGTCCCGGATTATCCTCGCACTGGAGCTGCCTGCCGCCGATGTAACGAGTTGGAGGTCCCTGACAAAGATAAGCAGATAGGCCATCGTCAGCATCAGGCAGGCGAAGAGGCCTGAAAAAAAGGTGACATTTGCGGCCTGGGTGGCGAAGGCCCCGATAAATACACCCGGCACTGCCGCCACGGCAAACTTGACACCCAATTCGTAATCCACCTTGCTCTGGGCCATGTATGAAAAGGTCCCTGAAACGGCATTAAAAAATACAACCGCCATGGATGTGCCGACGGCAAACTGCGGGGAGAAGCCGTAGAAGATTATAAGGACAGGCACAACCAGGAATCCGCCGCCGGCGCCTATCAGGGTTCCCACGGCCCCGACAAAAATCCCTATAATAACAAGTAGAAAGGTGTTCGCCACCCCTGTAGTATGCGTAGCCGCTTCAGCAACACCGGCAGGCAAACAGATCGCTAATATTACTACTATAAATGTCAAAAGCAGAAAGACTTTTCTCATTAAAACTCCCTTTATTCGGCCTGGCGGCAATTCCGTGGTCCGTTTTTTCGCTCACATCTATATACCTGCCGGACACTCAGGGTGTCTGTTCCACCGGGCCTTCTGTCCCTGGATCCTGGACCATGCCTTTCACCTCATCAGCCCCTCTCATTCCGGGAGCGGTCTTTGCCAGCACCTCGGATTCAAAGGTATCCACGGGATAGAAACTGAGAAACAGATTGAAAAGATTAGCAGGAAACATCCGGAGCCGGGAGTTATAATAATTGGCCGCCCTGTTGTAATTCATCCTCGCCTCCGCAATAAGCGTCTCGGTATTGGCAAGCTCCTTCATCAGCGTCTGGTACGCGTCAGAGGCCTTAAGCAGGGGATAATTCTCTGCCACAGCCTGGAACCTGGTGAGCGCCGACATGAAGTCTTCAGGCCTGGAGACATCCCTGGCGGAAATCTCTATCCCCTTGATGGCGGCCCTCACATCGGCTGCATGCCTGAATATGTCCTTTTCATAATCCATGTAATCCGTTACAGCAGCCACCAGGTTCGGGATAAGATCGTTGCGTCTCTGGAGGTGGGCCTCGATCTGCGCCATCTCAAGCCTCACCTTGAAGTTGTTGATCGTGAACATATTATAGTAATAGATGGTGGCTGAGATGGCGGCCAGAACAAACGCCGCAAGGGCCACCTTGATCGGACCCGTATGCCGTTCCCACAGGAAGGCCCTCAGGCGAACCAGGAGGCTTCTCTTCCTGGTGTCCACAGCGGGAGGAGCTGGAGCTATGAGTTCCAGCTCCTCGGCATATAGTTTCTTTATTATCTCTTTCATCCCTTCACCGATATATACATGGGACTCCCGGAGCGGAGGATTTCGAGCAGGAAGCCTTTCCTGGGCCTGGCCCTCTTCGCAAGACCGATAAATGCGTTCATGTCCGTCACATTTTTACCGTCAAAGGCCTGAATTATGTCGCCTTTTTGCAGGCCTGACCCGGACAGGAATCCCTCGACCTCCGCCACATAGACGCCATGCTTCACGTAAGCCGAAAGGGCGGCGTCCAGGGGCATGAATTCAGCGCCGAGCCACTCAAACTCCGCAGGCCCCGGAGTGCCTCCGGGTTGCTGCCCCGGCATAAAGGCCGGGTAGGGAATGCTCCTTACCGTAACCGTCTCCCTGCCGCCGTTTTGCCACAGTACCAGGTCAAAACTCTCCCCCAGTCTCTTGGAGGCGAGGACTTCTTTGAAGAGCTTGAGGCCCCTTATCTTCCGGCCATCGACCCTCATAATGATGTCCCCCCTTGACAGCCCTGCTTCGGCAGCCGGAGTCCCGGGATAAACCCTGTCAACTAAAAGGCCCCGGGGGTTAAGGAGACCGAATCTCCTCGCCACCACGTCGTTCACCTCTATGAGATTCATTCCGAGAAAGGGCTCGCTGTTTTGTTGCATGCCGGGGACTGGGGCCGCCTGTTGTACATTGAAACCAGTAATCCCCTTTTTCAGTTGCGGGTGGCAGTCCCTGCACTTGCCGCGATATTGGTGGGGTGGGTTGATGATCTGTCCTCCCGGCAGCTTGTAGGAGTTACCCCTCTGTCTGCCCTGCCTCGTCCAGGCCACGATCTGTCCTCCCGCCACCTGGACAGGGGCGTCCCTGAAGTCCACGACTCCGGACACCAGGGTGGAGGCGCTGTTGACGGGAATGGAAAAACCTATCCCGCTGAAAGAGCCTGTCGGAGAATAAATTGCAGTGTTTAGCCCTATCACTTCACCCCTCACGTTCACCAGTGGGCCTCCGCTGTTGCCCTTGTTGATTGGGGTGTCCGTCTGGATAACATCCTCATAGATCTCATTGCCTATGCGCAGGGTCCTGTGCCTGCTGCTTATTATGCCGGCGGTTATGGTCTGGTCAAAGCCAAAGGGGCTCCCCATCGCGAGCACCACATCGCCGGTCCTCATCATGTCCGAATCTCCGAGTGTGGCGTAGGGAAACCGTTCTTCGCCCTGGATCCTCAGAAGCACCAGGTCGGTCTTGTTGTCGGCATTCACCACCTTCAGCGGATATTCCCTGGAGCCACCCTTGCCGTAAACCGTTGCCTTGAGTACAGAGGCCCCCTTTATAACATGGAGGCTGCTGAGCACGTAACCATTCGAGTCTATTATCACTCCGGAGCCCACCCTCGTATAATTCACTGCGGGAAGCCCGGCCACCAGGCTGGGCGTTGTTCCTGCCGGCGCACTGCCCATCTGTGCCGGTGCGACAGCTGCGTTCACACTGATCACCGCCGGTCTCACCGTCTCAATGATGTCGTGGTAGGATAACTGCAGGCCGCCAACAGTCCCCTTCACGGCAGCCGTCCGCGTGACTGGACCTCGGTCCCCGTTCTTCGCGGCGGCAAAATCTCCTGCATCTAACAGTGCATCGACGATGCCGTCCTCCCTGACGTTCTCGTATACAGCCCAGGCGAGCGTCAGGATGGCCATAACAACGAGTGTCCAGACCCAGGGCTTATAGTTCCGGGGACAGGTCCCGGCCGGGGCCCTTCCTTCCGTGCCTGGCTGGCTTGTATTCTTTCCGCTTTCCATAACTCGTCTCCTTATCTCTATATGTCGGAAACGCTCTCGGCATTCCGAGCTTTGTCTTCCCTGACCTTGGTCCTCAGCCCTGTATTCTTTATGCCCGCGAGAAGTGCCACCACTCCACCTGTAATAAGCACGATGGGTAGTATGGCGATAAAGACATCAAGCACATACCACCAGTAGTTGAATAACCCCCAGATCCCAAGGCATATCGCAATAAGGCCGAATACAATATTTAACATGATCTCCTCCTTTTCATACCATCAAAGTTTAATTTTTTATTTGTACTGTAGTTTCTTCTCGTCCAGTTCAATCGATTTCTTGAAATATTTCACCGCTTCTTCACGCATGCCCTTCCCCTCGTACGTCAGACCTATGCTCTGGTAGGCCTTTACAAAATCTGGCTTCAGGGCGATTGTCTTCTGATACATCTCGATCGCCTTGTCAAAATCAGCCCGACCGTCGTATATCAGCCCGAGCTTGTAATAGGCCTCGGCATAGCCGCTGTCAAGGCCTATCGCCTCCTTGAAGGCCCCCTCCGCCTTCGCGGGTTCTTCAATCGAAAAGCAGGCCACCCCGAGCAGGTACCAAGCGATGGGAGAACTACTCTCTATCACCGTGAACCTCTCGAACACCTCCGAGGCCTCCCTGGCCATGCCGGATTCAAGGTAAGTCCTTCCGAGCCTGAAGAGGACCTCCGTATCGTCGGGTTTCAGTTCCGCCAGCACCTTTTTGTAGGCCTTTATGGCGCCCGGACGGTCACCCTTTTTTTCAAGGTCCCTGCCGATCCCGAAATATACATCCCGTGCCTGCTCCGGTTTCAGCTGAAGCAACTGGTTATACCTGTCGACCAGTGTGTCAACAACTTTTCCGGCATTAATGGAAACCGCCTTGAGAAAAAACCTGAGTTCGCTCAAATCAATTAATGACATTGATAATACCTCCTTTTATCGTCCTGCATTTCAGATTACAGGTTATAACCTTCCGAAATAACAACCTACAATCTGAAATCCAGGATATTCCTCACAAGCCGCCTCGCCCAGGGAGTCCCTTCAGGGACAGTCCTCACAAATATTGCTTCCACACTGCCTATCCGGTCCTGTATCGCGGCCTTGACGTTCCCGGCTATCCTGTGTGCCTCAAGGACGCTGGTCTCGCTCGGCACTTCCACACTGATGTCGACAGCGTTTTTCTGTCCCATCCGGCGGGTCTTTATATCACTCACTCCCCTGACCCCTTCCACTGCCTGGCTCACTCCCAGGATTTCATCAAGCAGTTCCTTGTCCACAGCCACATCCACCAGGCCGTGCACGCCGGTGAAGAAGATCTCCACGCTCATGTGAAAGACCAGGAGTGATACCACCACGGCGGCGATGGTATCGGCATGAACAAACCCAATCTTCGTGCCTATAAGCCCGGCCAGCACCGCAATAGAGGCCGCACTGTCAGCCTTGCTTTCAGCCGCGTCAGCCAGAAGGGCGGGGCTTTCCATCTGTGTGCCGGTACACTTGTTCGACGAGTACATCAGGTAGCTATAGATGAGAGAGATGACGGTCGCCACTATCGCGGCATTCTTAGGGACACCCCTCACTCCGCCGGCGCTGAATGTGTGCAGGGCATCAAGAAATATTGCCGTGGCGCCGAAAAAGAGGAAGACACTCGCTACAAGAGAACTGATGTACTCCACCTTGCCGTGACCGTACGGATGGTCCTCGTCCCTGGGCTTGCCCGATATCTTCAGGGATATGAGTATAAAGAGCGAAGAGATGGCGTCAGCCGCTGAATGGAGAGAGTCGGCCACCAGCCCCTTGCTGCCGGCGAGCACTCCCACAACGAACTTAAAGACAGCCGCAAGGAGATTGCCCAACACGCTCAGGCGCGGGGACCACTTTGCACATTTTATACATTCTTCGTATTGCATTCGCTCTGCTTAAGACCGACCGACGCCGGGAACCCGTTCTGCTCCCTTCTCCGCCTTCATGAAAGACTCCTCGTGAAAACCGAACAGGAAGGCAAGGGTTTTAAAGGGGAATATATGCCTTATAAGGTTGTAATCATAAACAGCTTCATTGTATCGGAACTTCTCCATGGTCACCCGCCAGCCCGAATCCTGGATAGTCTCCATCAGAAAGAGATAGGGGCCCTTTGTTCTGAGCCCTGGATATTCCTCCTTCAACACATCGAGCCTTTCGACCAGTCCGACCAATTCCTTTTCGGTCTCCGCCTGCCTGCCTGCCTGCACGCCGGACCTGATGAGCCGATTAAGCTCAATCAGGTGCTCCTGTATCTTACCCTCTGTCTCCAGGTACTGCTCAGCCGCCGCCCTGCTCCGGGAGTTGACGATATACCTGCGCTGCAGCTCGGCCTCAACCCTGCCATTGGCTATATGGAGAAGGTGCAATTTGTCAATAAACCTGTTGTAGCCAAAAGCTGCAAAAGAGACCAGGAATACCGACAATGTGATCAGCAGGATTTTCGCCTTATATCTCATTAATCAAGCCCTCTCCCGTCGTCCTGAAATACTTTCTCGCCTGGTTGCCGACCATCATGGTTGATACCATGTTGATGGAGGCGCTCAGAGGTATACCCAGCAGGGGGATCAGCCTGTAGGCCTTGCCCAGTATCCGGGGGCCCATCTTTTCAGCCACCTCCGCCGCCGACTTGCTCAACCCCTTCCTCAGGTAGCTCGAAGACATATGGTCAACCACATTCTTCAGCGTGGTTGCGGCTATCCCCTTAAGGGCCCCTGCGCTGCCAGAAAGGCCGAGCAGGGCGAGCACAACAGCCTTTAATTCCTCTTCGTCCAACTCTGTCCCGTAAGTAGCGGACATCTCATAGCAGAGATCCACCTGGGCACGCATGAGATAGAAGAGGTCCACAGTCACACCCACGGCTATTGTTCCTATGGCGCCGATCACCGGGAGCGTTGCAGGCGCGGCAAGAATCCCGCCCATACCACCTGTCCGCAATGCCTTCTCCTTTATAAGGCGGCTGCCGAGGACATGTGAGATAAATTCCTTTGACCTCCCTTCATGTCGTAGCTCGAATTCAAGCCTCCGCTCCGCCACCTTCCTCTGTATTGATGGCAGGGAAGCTCCCGTCAGGTCGAGCGCCTTAATGAGCCAGTCTCTTTTCATCTATTCTCTTTCACTATTCCAAATTCCTGCAACGCCAGGCATCCCGTCTCGCGCATGCAACCGGGCCGGATCTTCTCTGTCTCTCCGTGGACAACCCCGAAAATACGCAAGAGTCACTTGACCTCCGGTTCCACGGATAAAGTTATACCGGCAATATTACCGATGGCTTTTTTCAGCGTCTGCTCAACATGCAGACCGATCCTGTGTCCCTCTTCAACAGAGCGGTCCTGATCAACTTTGATGATGATATCTATCCACTTATTCTGGCCAACCCGCCTTGACTTGAGCATCGGGATCCCCCTGACACCCGGGACAAGGGCGGCGACCGTCCTTATCTCCTCCTTCACATCAGCGCTCTCACTCGAGTCGAGCATACCTGTCAGGGAGTGGTTCAACATGTTGACACTCAGCCTCAGCAGGTCCACGGTCTCGATGGCGGCGGCCAGGGGGTCAAGGAAATAAAAACCGAACCTTGCCCCGAGAATCGCCCCTGCAACAAGGATAGAGGACGTGGCGTCGGAATGGTTATGTTCAGCGCTGGCCAGTATAGCAGGGCTCTTGAGCCTCGTGCCGACACAGCGGAGATAGCCGGAAAGCTTGTAATTCGCTATTACTGATATAATAGCGGCAAAAAAGGCGATGAACTTCGGCGGAGACATGTGATGACCGTCAAAGGCAAGCCAGAGATTCTTTACAGAGTGAACAAAGAGGAATACTGACGCCCCGATTATGAGGATGCTGATAAGAAAAACCACTACGTATTCTATCTTGCCGTGTCCATAAGGATGGTTCTTGTCGGCCGGTTTGTTGGAGACCCTCACACCTATGAGCACCGCAAGGGAGGCCACGAAGTCTTTTAATGAATAGAGGGCGTCACCGAGCACTGCCTTACTTCCGCTGAAGACACCTATAACGGCCTTGAAGATCGTGAGGGCCAGGTTCAGAAGAACAGAAACCCAGACGGCCCTCTTTTCACACGAGGTGCAGTCGGAAAACTCGCCGGACGTCTCGTTTGTCAGGGCAATATCGTGTGACAACTGGTACAATCTCCCCTTTCCCTGTGCGGTCGCGCTGCGCCTGTCCCGATCGGGGGTGCGGTCCTGGCCAGTACATCTCCCTGGTCCTTTGCCAGGTGACCGGGATTGAATGTGGTCTTCGATATAGTATGGCACCTGTCGCAGGGACCATAATAGCCGTGGGGCCGGGTAGCAGCGGCAGTTATCATCGGTGCGGCCTCCATCTGGGCGATCCCGAGTTCTTCGGTTCCGACAACCTCTATATCGAAATTCCTGTCTTTCCTGAAAACAGAGACCACTGCCTGACGAAGACCGGCCACCTTCCGGGTCGCATCTTTGAATGAACGGAGGTCCTGCAACCGGGATCCGGCAACCCCTGTAATCACGTCTCCCGCAAGAAGGCCTGATTCTGCGGCAAGCAGCGTCACCTCGTCTATGAGTACACCCCTGACATCATCAGGAATATTGTTGGCCCTTGCGATAGCAGACGAAAGGCCGATCACTTCAAGGCCGATCCAGTGTCCCTCCTGCAGCACTTTGTCCGGCGCCGCTTGCTGTACGACTGGTGGCTGAGGCACGTTCCCGACAGGAACCAGTCCGTTGACCTGGTCATTAAGCTGTGGCGATTGCTTCAGGGGATTGACAAACCACTCTGACTGGGTCTGGCCGCCCTGCTGAAGGAAATCCCCCGGCGAGACCCCTGGGTCTGCTATGTTGTTATTAAACACAACGGCCTGCTGGTCATCATCCTGATAGTGATATGATCGGTCCTGCTCACCAACAAGGGCGCCGTAAAAATCGCCGTTTCTGAGAGAAGAAAACCTCTCATCCCAGTTCCGGAAACTCAGATCCGGGATGGGGATGGAGATACTGCTCGGGTAAATGAAATAGAAATATATTCCAATTAATACGATCAGGACCACAAAGACAGGACTTTCAATCTTGCGGGGAAAGCTCATTCAGGCTGCGCCCCTTCTTCGATGGTCTCTATCGGACCGAGATAGTCGTCCAGCTTTTTCGATACTTTACTCCTGATTCTTTGAACCAGCTCGGGATTACTTCTGTTAAGCGTCTCGTAGGCCAGGGCGCCGATAAAAACCCCGAAAAAGACACCAGCGAAAATCTTTGACATAAAGCCTGCCTCCTTTCTCAATAACCGGTATTTTTTATCTGGTCCGTTTCACTCTTGCATGGGTAGAGCCTCTCTTTAATCTCCGTTTCGGCAGCCTCGATCTCCTTTTCGGTCCTGTCGAATTCAGACAGGAGGCGGGTCATCTCTTCATCCGCTGCTATGTTGAAGCCGGGCTCATCTTTCCTTAACTGTACAAGCCTCTCCCCTATGCTGCGAACAATCTCTCTTCTCTTCCTTTTAAGGTCGTTCAGATCATAAGTCAGAACAATCCCTTTTGCAGATGTCCTTGCAGCGTCTGACGCCCTGATTATCACATCAATAAAGGTGTCTCCAATATGCTCGATATTATAACGCAGTCCCTTCCCCATCTCTCTAACCTCCTTAAGGTCTTTTAGCGTTGATCTGCTTCCGCAGCCTGATCCCCGCCAGGGTCAGCAATGCGCCGACACCGATGCTCACCAGGATTATAAGACTCAGGCGGAAATAAAAAGGTTTACCAAAGATCACCTTTACAGGCACGGGCACATTGTTCTGGTCCAGAAATACAACAGCGAGAAAAAGGAAAATCAGCGCAAGCAGCCACTTAACCTTCATCCTTTACGCCTCGCTCAACTCATACCAGTACTCGTCGGGCATATCTTTAGCAAGCATCAAAGCCCCGTTAGCACCGGCATAAAGGGGCTCTTCGATCCTGGTTACCCTGCCGGAGCCGAGGGCCGTGTGCATGAAGTCCTCTATCTCCTTCGCCAATCCTATTATCTGGCTCCCGCCCCCGGCCAGTATTACTTTATTTTTCAGTTCGTTCTGAAACTCGGGGTCATAAGTTGCAACGAGTTTCTTTATGCCGGCCACTATGTGCGGAACTATTTCCCTGCAGGCCCCTCTTAGTTCCTCTGTCACATCAAGCATCTCTGGCTTTCCGTTCACTGGGAGTTCAATAAAAATCGCGTCTCCATGATCGGAAACAGTGGCGTTTTCTTCCTTGAAACGCTTCACCATATTAACCGTAAGGCCTGCTTCCGGATACTTTTTGGTTATAAGTTCGTAAAAGACCTGGTCTATCGTGTCCCCTGCCTTAAACGTGGTTATCTGGTCCGCCTCGTCAGGCACTGTGCCGTGCATCCGGCATAGGTCAACGGTTCCAGCGCCTATATCTATGACAAGAGCGTTACTCAGATGCCCCAGACCATAAGCAACACAAAAGGGTTCGGAGGCTATCATGACCGTCTCGAATATGCCCTTTGATATGTCCAGAAGCGCCTTTTTATTCTTTCTGCTGGCCAGGGCAGGCGCCCCGATAACCCCACGGAGCACAACATCCCCTTCCTCCTCAGCAGTCACCTGCTCAACAAGGTGCGCAAGGAGCGTCCTTGCTACTTCCACGGTCTTCCCGTAGCCCCCGGGATCCTTATCAGGGTCATCAGAGTGTTTCAACACACCGGCCTCGATAGGCCTGAAGAAATCGAGGGACATCCTGTGCCTGAGCGTCTCTTCCCCGAAGACAACTTTCTTTCCGAGCATCTTTTGCGACACACTGTCCTTTGGAAATCCCACGTAACTCGGAAGAAACATCCTCATACCATTATCACAGGCAATAACACTTCTTGACGTCCCAAGGTCAATCCCCACGTTTAAAAGCTTCGGCTTGGTCATATGTAAACTCCTCTCTTTAATTTCCGTACGCGCCCAGGCGTTGGTCACGCCTCTTTCAATTGCTTGTTGGCCTCAACGAGTTGACGCAACAGCATGTCCCTTGCCCCGCCCAGCTTCGCCTTTTCCTGGGTGACAGCATGAGTAACAGTCTTCGACCTGTGAACTCTTCCCCCACTCTCCATTTCCGCAAGACGCCTGTCTATCCGCATAAGCATCTCTTCTATCCTCGCTATCCTTTCAGGGTCGAGGACAGGCGGCTTTACTCCGGATCCGGGGATTACATTGCCAAGGCCCTTGACCCCGGCGCTTGTTAATGAGGCGACCAGGGAGACAGTCTCCCTGCAGTATTTCAGGGGTGAGTTTAAAGATATCTTTTTTATCGGCTCGGCTAGCCTGCTCACGGCACTTGTTAACAGATTGCCGCTCCTTACTGCGTAGCTTGCGGTGAGGAGACCTGTATACTCGGCAGTCGCCCGGACATACCTGCCGGTTTCCGTGACAAGGCTTTTGCTGTATGAAACACCTTTTTTGGCTGCTGATTTCATAGCCTGGCCTTCTTTAGCACTGTGTCATATTTCCTGCTTTCAGGCAAATTTCCGCCTGATTAAAAACGAGTTTTTCAAATATATAAAAAATTATAATCAACTTATAATTACAATAATGTTGATATTATAAATCTTTTACACTCTTGTCAAGCTTTTTATATAATAAGAGTATCGTTTTCTGGAATGTGGCCGGAAAAGAAAAACACCTGGGATATCGGATCTGCCACTATAATTTGCGGGTTTCGCCTGGCACGGATTAAGGGCTGTCACCATACGGAATGAACATCCGAATGGCCAGGATTTGTTTGATTACGAGATGTTAAAGGAAAAGCAGGGACTTATCAGATCAGATAATGTCCGGGATATCATACCGATCTCATCGAATCCAGCCGTGCAATCCTCTCCTCCATCGGCGGATGCGTGCTGAAGAGCTTTAAAAGCCAACCGCCTTTAAGCGGATTCACGATAAACATATGGGATGTCGCGGGATTCACATCCATCGGTATCTTCTGGGATGCCATATGCAGTTTTTTGAGTGCGCTGGAAAGATACGCCGGGTTGCCTGAAATCCTTGCACCGGCGGCATCAGCCCCATATTCCCTTGAGCGTGATATCGCCATCTGCACCAGCATTGCGGCTATAGGGCCGACGATCATCATGACAATGGCGGCAATCGGGCTTCCTCCATCGTCATCATCCTGCCTTCCCCCGAAGATCATCGCCCACTGCGCCATCTGCGCAAGATAGCTTATTGCTCCGGCCAGTGTGGCCGCGATTGTACCAACAAGGATGTCCCTGTGTTTAATATGGGCGAGCTCATGCGCGATGACACCCTCCAGCTCTTCCCTTGTGAGGATCTGCATTATACCTGAAGTGACGGCAACCGCGCCGTTTGCAGGATTCCGTCCCGTTGCAAAGGCATTCGGCTGGGCCTTTTTAATGATATAAACCTTTGGCATTGGAAGTCCCGCCTTTTGCGCAAGTCTTCTTACCATCGTATACAGTTCCGGGGCGTCTGATTGCGAGACCGGCTGCGCCTTGTACATCTTGAGCACAATTTTGTCACTGAACCAGTATGAGATAAAATTCATGGCGAAGGCTATGATGAAGGCAAGGGTCATCCCTGTTTTACCACCCAGGATACCCCCAATCGCTATCAGCATCAGTGTCAATGTTACCATCAAAACCGTTGTCTTTAA
>JAYWMP010000282.1:0-10162 GCA_035873255.1 Nitrospirota bacterium | reverse complement strand
AACTGCCGCCCGGCCCCTCACACCGCAATCAAGTTCCATGTCAACTTCGACGGTCGGTGTTCCCCTTGAGTCTAATATCTCTCTCGCCCTGATCGACTTTATCGTTGTGTGCATGACGCAACCTCCTTATTTAGTGTCTGTCCATAAACTCAGCCTCTTTATCTGTCATTCCGGCAGTCCTTAAGCCGGTCGACGCGACTCTCGCGAGGACTTACATCGAGAATCCAGTGTTTTCAATGCCTTCTGGATGCCCGATTACTGACTTCGGGCATGACAAAAATTTAAAATGGCAATTTATAAACAGACTCTATCTAATCTGAAGGTTTTTTTGCCTTTACATAGGCTGAAAACACCATCTTTTCAACCCCTTTCCCGAAATTCCAGCTTCTGATTATCTCGTCGCTGTTGTCCTTGTCCTGAATAACAATATCAGTGAAACCAGCTCCGGTCAGGATTTCCTTCAGTTCCTCCACGGGAACCGCGCCGGTTATTCAGCCGCTGTAAGCGTCTTCATTTTTCCTTATCTCCTCGGAAAATTCACCTTTTTTCAGTACATCGGAGATCGCCAGCCTGCCCCCTGGTTTTAGCACTCGGAAGGCCTCATTTATGACAGACTGCTTGTCTGGAGAAAGGTTGATCACGCAGTTGGATATGATCACATCGACCGATGAATCATCAACAGGCAGGTGCTCGATGTCTCCAAGCCTGAATTCCACGTTTTTAACCCCAAGCCTGTCGGCGTTCTCCTTTGCCTTTTTAACCATTTCCGGCGTCATGTCTATGCCCGTAACAAAACTCTTCGGACCGGCCTTCATGGAAGCAAGGAAGGCGTCGAATCCCGCGCCGCTTCCCAGGTCGAGAATCTGTTCCCCTTCTTTAAGATCGGCAATCGCATGTGGATTGCCGCAGCCGAGGCCGAGGTTCGCCTCGCCAAGCCCTGTTTTTAATTCATCGTCGGAATAGCCAAGCCTCCGCCCTGTTTCAAGAATACTTACAGACCCGGAAGTTGGAGAGCAGCAGCTGGCGGGAGGAAGAGAGGACGCCTCGTTTAACGCCACTTTCGAATAGTTCCTGATTACAAGATGTTTGATGTTTGATCTTCCTTTGTCTGTCATTTAACCTCCATTAACGGTTAACGGTTTTTTCAGTGGCCCGCAGGCTTTTCTATTGTGTAACTTCCCCCTGGGCGTTATGCCTGGAGGTGTTTTGTCTTATCAACCATCAGATCGGCAACGGCTTTTGCAAATGCGGCCGGGTCTTTCGGCTTTGAGCCCTCCAGCAGAAGGGCCTGATTATAAAGCAAATCCGTGAACTCTTCCAGCAGGTGGCTGCTCTTATTATCTTCAAACAGCGCGTTCATAGTCTCGATGACCGGATGGGAGGGGTTGATCTCGAGAATTCTTTTGGCCGCTGGAATGTCCTGTCCCATCGCCTTCATGAGTTTCTCCATCTGCGGGTCCATACCCCCTTCATCAGCGACGAGACAGCAGGCTGAATCTTTCAGTCTGCCAGAGAGCCGGACCTCCTTGACGTCGTCTTTCAGCCGGTTAGTGATAAGTTCAATCAGTTTTTCATACTCCTTCCTGGCCTTCTTCTTATCGTCTTCCCCTGATTTATCAAGATCCAGGTCTCCTTTTACAGCGGATTTGAGCTTCTTCCCTTTGTAAATGCCCAACCCTGTCATTATGATGTCGTCAATTTCGTCCAGCATTATAAGCACTTCGTAATCTTTTTCTTTAAATGCCTCAAGATACGGGGACGTTATTATTTCGTTACGGGAGGCGCCGGTTATATAGTAAATGTCTTCCTGCCCCTCTTTCATGTTGTCGACATATTCCTGGAGACTCACATATTCGCCCGGTTCTTTTTTTGTCGACTCAAAAAGAAGCAGGTCGGCTATCTGTTCTCTCCTGGAGAAATCGAAATGTATCCCTTCCTTTAATACCCTTCCGAATTCTCTGTAGAAATTGAGGTATTTGGCGGGATCGTTTTTCTGCATGTCAGCGATCGTATCGAGCACCAGTTTCGTAATGTTTTTCCTGATGACCGCGATATGCTTATTGTTCTGGAGCAGTTCTCTTGAGACGTTTAACGGGAGATCCGAGGAGTCGACCACTCCCTTCACAAACCTGAGGTATACAGGGAGCAAATCCTCGCAGTGGTCCATTATCCGGACCCTTTTGACATACAGGGCAGGGCCGATCTTGTAATCTTTATAAAGGATATTAATCGGGGCCATTGAGGGTATGTACAGAAGCGCCGTAAATTCGGAAGTCCCTTCGGCCCTGTAGTGAATTACGCCGGCGGGTTCGGAAAAATCACCCGAGATATGCTTGTAAAATTCATTATATTCATCCTGACTGACTTCGGACTTGGGTTTAAGCCAGATCGCCTTGCCAGAATTCAACCTCTCTTCTTCCCTGACCGTGTATTTTTGTCCCTTTTCGATTGCACTCTCTTTTTCACGCTCCACCTCCATGACTATGGGGTGCTCAATGTAATCGGAATACCTTTTTACTATGTCGCGTATCTCCTCTTCATTGAGATATTTCTTCTCTTCTTTTTTTATGTGCAGAATAATATCAGTGCCCTTGTCCGCCTTTTCTATGTCTTCCACGGTAAACGCGCCGTCGGATGACGATTCCCATTTAACGCCTTTTTTATCTTTCCTTCCGGCCTTTCTGGACAGTACCGTGACCTTGTCGGCAATCATAAAGGACGAATAAAATCCAACGCCGAACTGACCGATCAGCCCAGGGTCGTTTTTTGTCTCTTTTTCACGCAATGCTTTAATGAAGTCCTGAGTCCCGGAATGCGCGATTGTTCCCAGCGCCTCTATTATCTCCTCCCGGGTCATGCCTATGCCATTGTCATGTATGGTCAGAGTTCCCGCATCCTTGTCCGCTGTGATTTTGATCTTCCATTCTCCGTCCCCTTCCAGGATATCTCCGTTTGTGAGAGATTCATACCGCGCCTTGTCTATGGCGTCCGAGGCATTGGAGATCAGTTCCCTCAGAAATATCTCCTTGTGGGAATAAAGGGAGTGTACCATCAAATCCAGTAATTGTTTGACTTCTGCTTTAAATTCAAGACTTTCTACGGCCATATTCAAAATACTACTTTTGCTTTTGATTAAAATTTAAATTTAACCCAAATACCATTTAATTGGCGGGTTTAACCGCTATCTTTGGGTCAGTGAATGCACAATGCTCATTTTTAAAATATAAAATTAAAGAAAAAAAATCAATACGCTGCATTCGGGTATCCCTAATGATGCCTCCTCCACAGGATTTTTCTTATAATCCCGCCGTAAAAGGTCTCCTTTGCTCTAAGCGCCCCGTAAGGACAAAACTCTATGCAGCAGTAACACCGGATGCATCTGTCGTAGTCGAAGCTGATTCCATTTTTATTTACCGTTATCGCCTTTGCATGGCAGTAACGCCGGCATTCGCCGCAGAGCCTGCATATTTTATCATCCGGAACGGGTCTCTGTACCAGGTGTCTTCTCATGAAGCCGTGAAGCTTTTCTGGGCCGAAGATTACGGGAACTGTTTCCGGCAGTCTGAAATCCTTTATCACTGGAAAGTCGCCTTCTTTCTCTATTTCTTCGCTGACGAAGCCTGCCGCTCTGGCGGCTTTATTTGTGAACAGTCTGTCCGGATCAATCCCCAGCAGCCCGCAGACAGTGATGTCCAGGGCAACCGCGTCACTGCCGCCCATAAGCAGACCCAGGTGTTTTGGGATTCCACTTCTGCCCGGCCCCTGTCCTTCCATCGCCAGTATGCCGTCAATTATCGTTAATGAGGGGCTGAGCGCTTTGTATATCCTGACTAACAGGCCGGCGAACATCTCCCTGTCAACCCCTGTCCTGAAATGCCACTCCGGTTTTCTCATGCCGACAATACAGCCGAACAAATTTTTCACCCCAAGTGTCAGTAGCATCTGGGTATGTGTTTTGAGCTTCGGGAGGTTTATAATAACATCCGCGTTTACAGCGTCTTCGGCGATCTCGATCCTGTTAAAGGGGGGGCCGATGTCAAAGGGCACGGAACGCCTGAACTCCGTGCAATCTATATTCAGACCCTGCAGCGCTTTTTTTATGCCGCTCTCCATGATCACTTTATCGAATGACCCTGACCCCGGGCTGTCTGATATCCGTGGGATGGCCCCTTTCGCCAGCACATATTCTGCTGAAGCCCTGATGATTAGCGGATGCGTCAGTATTGCGCTCTCGGGCGGGGCGGGCGCGAGCAGGTTCGGTTTTATTAAAACCCGGCTGTTTTTCCTGATATGACCGGAGTCGATAGATTCAAGAAGCTCGAAGATTTGAGGCTTCAGTTCTTCATAATTGTAAGATGATCTTCTTAGTATAACTCTCGGCATGTTATATCATAATATCTTAAAACATCGGGAAAACAGTTGATCTTGCTGTATTCCGTTCCTGAACAGGCAATAAAAAGTGGCCGGGGCAATAAAAATCCGCCCCGTATATACGGGGCGGATTGCTGGTTATTTACCGGACTGCTTCCTGAGGTATTTAAAGAAATCGCCTTTTGTCGACAAAATCAGCCAGTCTTTTTCGGATAATGTCGTTTGATAGGTCTCCATAGTCTTGATGAACCCGTAGAACTCACGGGATTCAGGACTCCTGTTATATGCGCCGGCATATATCGCGGACGCCTCTCCGTCGGCCCGACCTATGATTTCCTGGGCGGTTTTATATGCCTCGGACTGAATCTTTTTCAGATCACGTTCTTTGTCTCCAAGGATCTTGGATGCCTCACCCTGGCCTTCAGAGCGAAATTTATCCGCCATCCGTTTGCGCTCGGTAATCATCCGTTCGAATATCTTCTCCCGGACTTCTTCCACGTAATTAATCCTCTTGAATCTCAGGTCAAGCAGTTCGATCCCGAGCTCAAGGGTCCGCTTGCCGGCTACCTCAACGATAGTCTTTGTTATCTCTTCCCTGCCGTACTTGATTTGACGTAAAACCTCGGCCTTTTCCCTTTCTGTCAATTCTTCACTTACCTCGTATTCCCTGTTTGTCGATCGGATTATCTCAACCAGCTCGTAGGTAGCAATCGCGTTCCGCACCTCGCCGTCCAGAATATCATCCAGCCGGCTCTGCGCGCCCCGTTCGTCCCGTACCCGCTGAAAGAACAACAGCGGATCTTTTATCCTCCAGCGCGCGTAAGTATCAACCCAGATAAATCTTTTATCTCTGGTGGGCACCTGGTTTGGATCGCCGTCCCATTCCAGAAACCGTCTCTCAAAATAATTGGCTGTCTGGATGAAGGGTATCTTGAAATGGATGCCCGGGGTCACAATCGGATCGCCTACCGGCTTGCCGAATTGCGTGATTATGACCTGTTCTGTTTCGTTTACAATATAAGCGGAAGCCATAACGGCAATCAGGGCCAGAAACACTATGCCGGCAATTACCACGTATTTTTTGTTATTCATTTTGAACCTCCCTTATCGAACTGAAACAGCGGCAGGATTCCGGTGGCTTCCTCGTCTGTAATCAGCTTTCTTCCGACCTTTTGCAGGACATCATTCATGGTTTCCAGGTAAATACGCTGACGCGTCACCTCTTTTGCTTTCCGGTATTCTTTAAAAACAGCATTGAATTTTGCTGCTTCGCCGCGTGCATTGTTAACACGTTCCATCGCGTATCCCTTCGCCCCTTCAATAGTTCTCTCTGCCTCACCACGCGCCCTGGGAATTACTTTGTTATATTCGGACAGGGCCTGGTTAATCAGTTTTTCACGCTCCTGCTGAGCTTCATTGACTTCATTAAAGGCGGGTTTTACGGATTCGGGCGGATTAACATCCTGCAGTACCACCTGTACCACCTTTATTCCCATTTCGTACTGGTCGCATAATTCCTGGAGCTTCGCCGCAACAGTGTTGGCAACTTCCTGACGGCCGATGGTCAACACCTCGTCTACCGAGCGGTCACCAACGATCTTACGCATCATCGCTTCATTGATGTCCCGAAAGGTCTGTTCCGGATGTCTCACGCGAAACAGGAAGTTGTAAGGATCTTTGATGCGGTATTGCGCGATCCATTCTACTTCCGCGGCGTTGAGGTCACCTGTTAACATTAATGACTCTTCCTGATATCCCTTTGAAGTATACCTGGAGTTAGTGCTGGAAGCTCTCGTCCGGAATCCGAATTCGAGTTTTAATTGCCGCTCTACCGGCACCTTGTAGACCTGTTCTATTCCAAATGGTAATCTGAAATTCAGGCCGGGATTGACTGTACGGGTATACTTGCCGAGCTGAAGAATAACTCCAACCTCCGCCGGTTCCACGGTGAAGACCGAAGAAAGCAGAAATACCAAAAGCAGTACCGCAAGCGCAACCCCGATGATTATTTTTGGATTAAATTTGGGCAACCGGAAATCCTTGGGTAACTGAAGATCTTTAATATCAAACGGGGTTTTCGGATCCATCTGTCATTACCTCCTCTGGTTCTGTCATTGCCGGCCTGACCGGAAACCCAGAACCATTTAAATTGATAAACTCTCTGAGCCACTCCGCATCAAGCGTGCAATGGGGCAGAGGGTAACAGTTTTCCTGTTACTGATACCTCGCGGCACCGCTGTGTTACAGGTAATAGAAATCATAGAACAAAAAAAGGGGAAAATACAACTAATTGCAATTTGTTATTACCGGAGGCTGCCGGTTTTTTGTGAACATCAATATTTACAGGTAAGCTGTACGGGATAATTTATCTCGATGTCAGACTGGTCGGGGCGAGAGGATTCGAACCTCCGACCCCCTGCTCCCAAGGCAGGTGCGCTAGCCAGGCTGCGCTACGCCCCGAAGTATATACATTACATGATAACAAAAAGAAAAATCAAATAAATGAAGTTTAACGCGGGGTTATTCGTGACCACTGGGCAGCATGACATTCATACACGTCAATAATTGAGAATTTCCAGGTAGTCCCTGATGTCCTGGGCGTCAGCGCCTGTCGCCTTATATTTTTTCAGCTCCAGGTCTTCCCTGGCCCTTTCCGTATCACCCTCATAACCGGGGTCGAGTTTTATCGCCTTTGTCATGGCCGAGGACGCGTCGCCGTACCGGCCCAATGCGTTAAAACAGAGAGCGAGCCCGAGGTAGGGAGAACTTAGGTCAGGCGCCCTTTTAATCGCTTCAATATAGGATTTGACGGCTGATGCGAATCTGCCGAGCCGGTAATATGAATTGCCCATACTGATGAACGCTTTTTCAGGTGTGGGATAAGTGAGGTTGGAGACGGCCTTTTGATAGTAAGATATGGCTGTTTCATAACGGCCTGATTTTTCATACGCATAGCCCAGGTTGTTGTTCGCGTCAGAATAGTCGCGGTCGATCTTTATGGCCTTTTTAAAATATTTTATGGATTCCTCTGTCTCGTTAAAGTGAAGAAGATAGATAATGCCGATCGCATTGAGGACCCTTTGATCGTTCGGGTTGAATTCGTATGCCTTCTGGAATTCCACGAACGCCTTCTGTATTTTATTGGTATCAAGAAATGCGACTCCGAGCTTATAATGCGCTGTGGCGTCTTCAGCGCCCATTTTTGTTCCGGTGAAGGCACATGAAATCACGGAAGAAAAAAGAAGTAAAACAGCAAAAAAATTCAGTCTCTTCAAAATTTATTGCCTCCTGTAAAAAATTTAATATTTCTGATTTTAAGCAATTTCAGCTCCGGTATTCAAGTCAATTGCGGCGACTGCCGGCGGTCTGAATAATATTCCGCGACCTCAATGGCGTCCCATGGCCGGCAGTCCTCTTTCCTGAATCCCAGAAGTGCGGCGGCTCTGTATACTGTCTTAATGTCAGCGCCTTCAATCTCCAGAAATTCCGGGATGTACTCATATTTATCATGGTACTTGTCCAGTTCGAAATTGACCCCTTCAAGTTCATAGGTTGTCCTGTTTTTTTTCATCTCCAGCCATGCCGAAAAACCGGCTGATACGAGAATAGTCCTCATCGTCTCGAAATCCGATACCCCGGTCTCTTTTTCCTCTCTCACCTTTGCTTCAGTATCCAGGATATCTTTTTTAAATGTAATGACGGCCTTTTCCCCTTCTTTTCTAAGCCTGAGCATCCCCCCGTTTTTCCGGATCAAACTATCGGCTGAATCGTAATATATCGCGTAAATTTCACCATCGAAGACCTTTTTCGCCCCCAACGAGACGAGTTTCTCTTCTATCTTTTTCCTGTCTATATCAAGAATCTTTATTTCTATCTCGCGCATGCTGAATCTTTTCATCTTCAGCGGCTATTCCGGAATGGCCGCCCTGATGTTATAGCGTGGATTGCTCCGCCCAGACGAAGGTCTTGTTTTTTCCACGCATTTTCGCCCTGTACAGCGCCTTGTCGGCGTTTCTTATCAATTTCTTCGGATTGTTGTTATCAAAGGGATAGGATGAAATACCGATACTTATAGTCATATCTTCTTTGGGATATAAGTTCCATGAACGGTCGAGCTTTTCTCTCACCGTGGTTCTTATTCTTTCGGCAACGAAGAAAGCCTCATCTTTGTCAGTCTGGGGCATTATTACAGCGAACTCCTCGCCGCCGATTCTTGCCAGAACATCGGTCGCCCTCAGTGATTCATTTATAACCTGTGTCATTTTTTTCAATAGCTCGTCGCCGGCTGGATGGCCTTCCGTATCATTGAACAGCTTGAAATCATCAATATCTATAATACATAAGGAGAAATTCAGGTCGTGACGTTCGGAGCGGTCCAGCTCCTCCGCCAGTCTGTCCTGAAAATATCTCCTGTTGAAGAGGCCGGTTAAATGGTCCGTCATCGAGAGTTCCTTCATATGTTCGGCCAGGTTATAGTAACTCAGGCTTTTTATCGCTATGGATGCATAGTTTGCGAAGTTCCGGATAATTGCCAGATCATCATCGATAAAGGCATCGCCCGTAGTCTTGTCCGAGACATTCAGTATGCCTATTAATTCCTTCCCTATAAGTAGAGGAATACTGATGAATGATGAGGTCCTGTAGACAGGTTTTTTTCTGATCGAGAAGTCTTTTTCGATGTCCCGGGAGATTATTGGCGCACGCTGCTTGAAGACTTTCCCCGCGATTCCCTCTCCCGGCACGATCTTTATTTTCTCCACAAGCCATTTGTTTATCCCGTGCACCGCAATAATGTTCAGCTCTTCCTTGTCGTTGTCCGCAAGCATTAGTGAGCCTCTTCCTGCTTTCGAAAGCTCTACCGCAGTATCCAGAATTGATTTGTAAAGTACTTCGGGCTTGTCAAACATCAGGTTTAATCCTGCCGCGGCATGGTTCAGCACAGTCACTTCATGTATTTTGTTTTTGTAATCATTCTGCGCGGCTGACACCGACATAAGGTAATTCACAAGCCGGCAGAGATCAAGAAGCTCTGCTTCATCTTCATCCGTGAGCTTTGTATTGTAAATACAGATGAGTTGGAAACCGATTTTTTCCGAAAAAATGGGGAGCAGGTGTATTGATTCAAACTGTTGATTCAGTCCAAGTTCCCTGATGTCCGCGAGATCGTCATAAAAAACGGGATGTTTTTCCTTGACCGCCCCGATTGAGATTAAGGCGCTGCTGCTGAAACTCAGGCTGTTAATCTCTTCTTTCAGTCTACCGGCGGCAAAAACGGTTCTGTATACATTTTCATCCAGAGACATAAACGATAACGAGTCGACATTAAAAAGAAACATGAGTATATCCGACAGTAACTTGTATATGCCATCCCGTGAAATATCTTTGCCCATGTCCGACATCAGTCTCTGAATGGTTTTCAGTCGACTGTATTTTTGTTTGTACATCCAACTGTCATATCCATTCATCAATAGAGAGTAAAATATTTTTTGTATGTTGAGGGCGATCTCCCAGGCTTTCTCATAGTCTATCGTGGAGATTTTGCTGTCGGAAAACGCCTCGACCAGATGTGTTGGGTTGATGTATCTGTTTGCGGGCCGGGAGATGAAATCCCTGAAATCGTCCAGGGAAAAGGAGATCGAAAAAGCCACTCCAACAAGAACCAGCGTTGTATCGTCTATATGGCAGGGGATGAAGAAATGGAAATGGCCGGCTGGGGACCTGGATATCGTTATGTCTTTCCTGAGGACTGCTGTTTTAATTGTATCTTTTCTGAAGTTGTTATAGTCGCTTT
>JAYWMP010000257.1:0-8585 GCA_035873255.1 Nitrospirota bacterium | reverse complement strand
TGCCCGCAGACCCCCGATCGGAATCGATGGCAGGCTTCGGGCATGACAAAAATAAAAAACGGCAGTTTATTGACAATCACTATTTAGTGTCCTGTTTCTTCTGCCTGCTTTTATAATCCTCAATCGCCTTTTTCAACGCGTCAGCCCCCAGGTTGGAACAATGCATTTTTTGGGCCGGAAGTCCGTCAAGCGCGGACGCAACCGCCTCTTTGGATATAGCCAGCCCCTCGTCAAGTGTCTTGCCCTTGACCATCTCGGTCACCATACTGCTTACGGCAATCGCCGCGCCGCAGCCGAACGTCTTGAATTTCGCGTCCGTAATCCGGTCATCCCGGACCTTGATATAAATCCTCATTGCGTCTCCGCAGGTTGGATTACCGACTTCACCAATACCATCGGCGTCCGCCATATCACCGACATTCCGGGGGTTCGTAAAATGGTCCATCACCTTATCACTGTACATTATGCGCCTCCCTCCTTGTCTCCCCATCCTTGCGCGTACGGGGAAATTTCTCTCAGTCTCTTAATCACTAATTGAAACTCATTCAGCAGGTAATCTATATCTTCGGGTGTATTTCCGGTACCCAGGCTGAAAACTATCGAACCCTGGGCCAGACCGGAAGGTATGCCCATCGAAAGGAGCACCGGTGACGCCTTTAATGCCTTTGATGAACAGGCCGAACCGCTCGCGGAAAAGATGCCTTTTGACGCGAGTAACAGCAGCATTGCTTCCCCCTCGATAAATTCGACGCAAAAACTGGCATGCCCGGGCAGCCTGTTTTCCTTATCTCCACCAGTTAGATAAACATTTTTTATGCCGGACATCGCATCGATAATGCGGTCCCTGAGCGGTCGCAGATATTCAATCCTGCTCTGCATTTCAGCCCCGGCCATTTCCGCGGCCTTTCCCATCCCGACGATCGCCGGCACGTTCTCGGTCCCAGCCCTTCTTCCAGACTCCTGAATTCCCCCATATATAAGAGGGGCGATCCTCAACCCCTGCCTTATATAAATACCGCCCGCGCCCTTTGGTCCGTAAAACTGGTGCGCCGCCATACTCAACAGGTCAACGCCCAGGTCTTTAATATCAACGGGAATATTTCCGGTTGTGGCGACGGCATCGGAATGCACGGTAATATTTCTTTCCCTGGCCACTTTTACGATATCTTTCAGCGGCTCTATCGTGCCCACCTCACTGCTGGCGTGGGTTACGGATATCAGTATCGTCTCTTTTGTTATCGCCTTCCTGACTGTATCGGGATCGACAAAACCCTTTTTATCCACGGGAATATACGTTACCGTGAATCCGCTTTTTTCGAGAAACCTTGCTGAATTCAGTACCGAGTGGTGCTCAACACGGGAGACTATTAAATGTTTACCATCATTCTGCCTCGCAATGGCAATGCCCCGTAAAGCAAAATTATTCGCCTCCGCACCACTCGATGTAAATATGATTTCAGAAGGCTTTGAGTTTATTAGCCCCGCGACTTTCCCCCTGGCCTCTTCGATCGCATTCTTCGCCGTAACGCCATATTCATAGACACTGAGGGGATTGCCGAATTCCTCCCTGAAATAAGGCATCATGGCATCCAGCACCTCGGGATGCAGGGGATTTGTCGCAACGTGATCAAAATAACATTTCTTCATAGCCTACCTCGCCATCTTTTTTATATAAAATTTAAAAAAGTCGCCTGAATCTTCCATCCCGAGAAATTCATTCCCTGTCTTTCCACACCATTCCGGTATATCTTCAAGCGCCCCGTCATAGTCCGTCATAATTTCGAGTATCTGGCCCTGTCCAAGCTCTTTCATCTGCTCCTCGAGTTTCAGCAGGTGCATAGGGCACATCATATAAACGATATCGGTAGTTACATCCGGTTTTATGTTCTCGACAAATTTCATACGGTATATTTATTAAGCCGAAATAATATCCTTTCAGCCGTCATTTTTTTCGCCTGTCGTCTTTATATTTATAATCTGGTTTCCTTCCAGCAGGTCCTTCAGCGTCATGTGATCGAGAAAGCTCTCAATCTTCTCCCCGAGAGATTTCCATAAGAGATGAGTAACACACCCTTCCACTCTTATGCATCCCTCTTTCGGGTCAAGACATGACGTTATAGCAACCGGGCCTTCCAGTTCCCTCAGGATCCGCCCGATACTGATTTTGTCGGGTGTATCGGCCAGGATATAACCGCCTCCGGGACCCTTCACACTTTTTATAATCTCCGCCTTTCGAAGTTGATTAAGTATCTGCTCCAGGTAGGATACGGATACATCCTGTTTCTCCGATATCTTCCTGATGGTTATAGGTCCGGAATTATAACCACTCGCGATTTCGAACATCGCCCTGACTCCATACTGACCTTTTGTGGATAACCTAAGCATAGTATAAATTATAATAGTTTAGTAATATTGTCAAGTATTGTCCGGCGGCTTTTGCGGCGGTGCATAAAATTCAGTAATGAGAGCTGCCGGGGGCGGGTAAAACAGGGGTGAGCGGTTACGCTTGTGCGGTCCTTCCGGTTATGACTATCTCCGCGTTATCTCCGATCGAGATACCATTTTCCGAAGAAGCATGACCCATATACATAAAAAATTCCAGATATCCCCAACTGTTGATTAACGAATATATTCCCTTGTCCCGGGCCTCTGAATAACAGCCAAGGAGAAGCACCTCCCTCCCATTCAGGAATATTTTCAGAACTCCTTCGGGATTAGAATCGTAAAGCTTACTGATTTCCTCCATGCTTAAATTGGTTATCGCGTTACCAAACCGGTCGATGAGTATCACCTCGCCCTTCAGCCTGTCTTCAGACGCCATAACCGGCGCCGGCAGCGGGATTCTCCTATAGTCTTCAACCTGCCCGCCGAAGTCTGATGGTCCGACCCCTCTTGAGATGTGGGCCGCGACAGGAGCAAAAACATCCCTTGCCTGAAAGGTAGGACTCTTTGATGAGAGCAAATACTGTTCGGACGTTATGTTAATCACCCGGTACGCGCCGGGTTCCATATTATATACCATCGAAAATATTCCGTTGTCCGGCCCGACAAAATAATGTTTCCCGGTCTCTACAATAACCGGCCTTCTGCCCGATCCAACGCCCGGGTCAACAACGACTACATGGATTGTACCGTCCGGGAAATATTTATAACTCATCCCGATTATAAACGCAGCCTCCCTTATATCGTGGGGCCTGATACCATGCGTCAAGTCGATTATCCCTGCCTCGGGATTTATCGTCAGGATTACACCCTTCATAACACCGGCGAACGGGTCTTCATGCCCGAAATCCGTCGTCAGGGTTATAACAGGGCTATTCAATATCCAGGCTCCCGGTTAAGGAACCTATCCGCTCTATATTCTCTCTTTCCATATACTTTATTAACCCGCTGAGAATCGCGGTTGTCGCCTCGGGATTGACGAAATTCGCGGTCCCAACAGCGATTGCGGATGCACCCGCGATAAAGAATTCTATTGCATCGTCAGCGTTCATTATGCCGCCCATACCGATAACCGGTATCTTTACCGCATTGTATGCCTCGTAGACCATTCTCACCGCGACCGGTCTTATCGCAGGACCTGACAGGCCGCCGGTTATATTTTTAAGCCTTGGTCTCCTGGTATTGATATCAATCGACATCCCCGGAATCGTATTGATCAATGAAATCGCATCAGAGCCTGAGTCTTCCGCTGTCTTTGCAAATTCCTTTATATCGGAAACAGTCGGCGACAGTTTAGTGATAAGAACCGTATTCTTAACGGTATTCTTCACGCCCGTGATCAGCTGGCCGAGCATCTTCCTGTCGGTACCGAACATTATTCCACCTTTTTGCACATTCGGACACGACACGTTCAGTTCAATCGCATCTATCCCCGCATCATCTAGGGCCTCTGCGATCTGCTGATATTCTTTCAGTGAATTGCCGAGGATGTTAACTATAACCCTGGTATCGAATTTCCTTAAAAAGGGCAGTTTCTCTTTCAAAAAAAGCTCTAACCCCACATTCTGGAGACCGATTGCGTTCAGCATGCCGCAGGGGGTCTCGGATATCCTCGGTGGGGGATTGCCCAGCATCGGCTTAAGAGAGATACCCTTGACCACTATAGCTCCAAGTTTATTGAGATCCACAAACCCGGAATATTCTTCACCATAGCCGAAGGTTCCGGACGCGGTCATTACAGGATTCCTGAGTTTCAGGCCCCCGATTTTAACTTCAAGATTCATCCCTGGAAAATCCCCTTCACCATAAAATTTCCGCTGCATCGAATACCGGCCCGTCTTTGCAGACCTTCCTGTATATAAAATCCTGTTCAGATCCCTGAAGCACGGAAACGGGAGACTTGACCCTGACCGCGCAGCCCAGGCACGCGCCTATCCCGCATGCCATCTGTTCCTCGAGAGAGACAAACGCCTGAATTGAATGTGAAGAGGCGGTCCGCGCTATCAGTCCAAGCAGGGGCTTCGGCCCGCACGCGTAGATCAGGTACTGGTCTTCCGTTTCATGTTTCCGGTCCAAAAAATCTTCCAGGACCCCTGCTATGCTCCCCTTTTTACCAAGAGAACCATCGTCCGTACTGATATATAATCCCTTGCAGAGCGCCCCGAGTTCGTCCAGCATGAACAGCTCGTCTTTTGACCTCGCCCCGTAAAATACATATGACCTTTTCGGGATGCTTTCGATTAAGGAAAAGACCGACGCCATCCCGACTCCTCCGGCAATCACAAGGGGTGTTCGCCCTGTTTCAGGAACGGGATATGACCTTCCAAGGGGTCCGATTATGTCTATCATTTCTCCCTCTTTCATACTGCTGAGAAGTGATGTGCCCTTCCCTTTAATCCTGTAGAGCACCTGGAAACCATCCGAAGTCTTTCTGAAGAGGCTGAACGCCCTCTTTAAAAGAGGATTATAACCTCCCCTGTTCACCCCGACCATATAAAACTGGCCGGGCAGAGGTTCGTTTACCGGGCTGGATGTTTCTAACGTAAGAAGTTTATGGTTCCTGTTTAAAGGGAGATTCTCTCTTATCTTTGCTCTAAAATATCTACTCAAAGGCGATCTCTAATATCTCATACTCGATTTTTCTCGACGGGGCGTTCACAATTACGGAATCGCCGACCTCCTTGCCGATAAGGGACCTACCCACCGGCGAAGTAATCGATATCTTCCCGATCTTTGCGTCGGCTTCATCGGGTCCCACAAGATAAAACCGGTACTCCACGTCTTCATCGACGTCGACCACTTTAACCTTCGCGCCGAAAGCAGCCGTTGACTGTTTGATTTTCGAGGGATCGATAACCTGCGCAAGAGCAATTTTTGCTTTGAGCTCCTGTATCCTGCCGACTATAAAAGACTGCTGTTCTTTTGCCGCGTGATACTCAGCGTTTTCCGAAAGATCGCCGTGAGCACGCGCTTCCGCTATCGCCTGAACGTTTTTCGGCCTGTCAACCTTAAGCAGCCTTTCAAGTTCTCCCTCTAATTTTTTATAGCCTTCGGGTGTAAGCGGAACTTTCTGCACTATCTCCCCCTTATATTTTTGTATTTAAAGTAATTTAACACGTTAATGGCTTTTTTTCAAAGCAAATGCCGCGCTTGACTAACGCCAGGTTATTCATTAATCTATAATACTTTCAGACAGGAGAATATTATGTTTTTTTCTCAAATGTTTATACCGACACTCAGGGAGGCCCCTGCTGACGCAGAGGCGATAAGCCATATACTGATGCTAAGGGCGGGATATGTAAGGCAGCTTGCAGCCGGACTCTATATCTCTCTGCCCCTCTGCACGCGGGTCATGGAAAAGATCAACAGGATACTGCGCGAGGAAATGAACGCCATAGGCGGCCAGGAAATAACAATGCCCGTTCTTCATCCGGCGGAGATATGGCAGCAGACCGGCAGATGGGACACCATAGGTGATGAGATGTTCCGCCTTAAGGACAGGGGCGGCAGAGACATGTGTCTCGGGATGACCCACGAAGAGATAATGACATGGCTTGCATCAAGAGAGATACGCTCTTACAGGGACCTTCCCCAGGTCTGGTACCAGATACAGACCAAGCTCAGGGATGAGGCAAGGCCAAAGAGCGGCATCCTGCGTACAAGAGAGTTCGTGATGAAAGACAGCTACAGCTTCGATGTCTCCGAAGAAGCCCTCGACAGGAACTATCAACTCCATGCAGAGGCGTACCACAGGATATTTAAAAGGTGCGGCCTGGAATATATGCAGGTGGAATCCGACCCGGGCATGATGGGAGGAGCAATGTCACATGAATTCATGGCGCCCAGCCCCTCCGGAGAAGACGATGTCGCGGTATGCGGCAATTGCGGGTACGCCGCGAATGTCGAGCTCGCTGACTCGGTCCCCATGAAAATCGAAATAAAAGACTGGGAGTTTGAAGAGATACATACCCCCGAGAAGAGAACCGTGCATGAAGTATCCAACTTTCTGAAGCTCTCTCCTTCATATTTCATAAAAAGCATTCTGGTAATCTCGGGAAACGATCCGGTACTCGCTCTGGTCAGAGGGGACCAGGAACTTCACGAACAGAAACTGTCAAGATTAATCGGAAACCACAGACCCGCGCAAAAAGCGGAGTTAAAAGAGATACTCGGCGTTGAAGCGGGATTCATAGGCCCGATGGGTCATAAAATAAGGATTGTCGCCGACAACTGCCTGAAAGACGGGCTATATGTCAGCGGCGCAAACAAGCCGCATTTTCACGTTAAAGGTGTAAAGGCCGGACGGGATTTCACCCCGGAATGGCATGACCTGCATGTTGCGTCTTCAGGGGATTCATGTGTAAAATGCGACGGCAGCCTCACAATAGAGCGTGTGATCGAAATCGGTAACATATTCAAGCTCGGAACTAAATATTCAGTCGCATTGAAGGCGTATTTCCTGGATGAAAAGGGGCAGGACATGCCTGTTGTCATGGGCAGCTACGGAATCGGTCCCGCCCGTATCGCTGCGGCAGCCATCGAGCAGAACCATGATAAAGACGGCATCATATGGCCCAGGAGCATCGCTCCATTTGATATCGAAATCCTCCCTCTGAACATGAAAGATGAAAAAACAGTCGAAACAGCGGAAAAACTCTACAGGGATTTAACAGATAGAGGGGTTGAAGTATTAATGGATGACCGGGAAGAAAGGGCCGGTGTCAAATTCAAGGACGCCGACCTGATCGGAATTCCAACCCAGGTGGTCATCGGTGCGAAAAACCTTAAAGAGGGCCTTGTTGAGATCAAGAACCGGCGGACAAAAGAGACTCTGAAAGTAAAGGTGGATGAAGCAGTAACAAGCTTGAACCCTGATGTTGCGTAAACATAGCAGTTAAATACCTGGGGCTCCGCCCCATAAGCGCTAAGCTGATTGCTTGACATAACACCATAATTATCATACACTTTTGTTAGATTGTGACTATTAGGGGACGTTATTGACTACGTTGACTTATTACTTTTCCTTGTTATTATCTTAGATACAGCGGAGGTGGAAACTCCCACCTGGCGCGCAACCTCTGCCAATGGGATACCACAAGTCTCAATCAACCTACAAGCTATCTGCACCCTTGCCTGTGATACCCCGCCCCTCCGGCTGCCTGACTGTAATTCCACAATATTTACTCCTTCATTTTTACATATCTCCTGTATGACTTCTTTCATTTTCTCTCTTCGTTCATCTGCCGAAAACTGGTTCTTCAACTTATCATCAGCCTCCTGAAGAATCTGCCTTACAAAATCCCCGCTGCCTAATATCCGCTCATCGGTCAGTTTTTGCTCTCTTTGTCTTCTCAAAGATTTTACTTCCGACCATCCACCAAGTGATCGGATTAATCCTCCCCCTACTAATTCCGGACGCTTCCCTTCTGCTATTCCCCCTCTAAGGAATTCACGATATGTCTTCTTTGCCTCTCCTTCTTTTTTGCCAAACCAGTTTAATACATAATCACGATCCTGCCACTCATTTTTTACTCCGCCCATCAATGCACTGTGTCCGCAATAACGGTATCTGTCAAGTTCTGCCAGAGTCTTAACCAGTTTTGCCCGGAGGGGATTAAGGTGTATATAACGAACCAGTTCTGCAAAGTAGGTGTTCTCATCACACACTACTGACTTGTATCTGTTCTGAAATAGATGTCCATGACGGCGGTGGCGGAGGTTATACGTGATTGCATAACCAGTTAGAATCCGACGCATGAATTTTGATATCCCTTCCGGTCCGCTTCGAACCAGGAAATGTGCATGATTTGGCATCAATGCCCAGGCATAGATTGATGTCCCGGTTTCAGATGCAGCATGGCCCAGTCTTGCTACGAAGTTCTCACAATCCTTCTTGTCATCAACTATCTTTCTCCGTTCTATTCCCCTGATGATGATATGGTGTAGTGTTCCCGGTGCATCTAGCCTTGCCTGCCGCGGCATTTCCTCCCCCCTGTCCGTATTGTATTAATGTTTTAATCAGTATAGTTTAGTTATTCAACATAGTCAATAACGTCCCCTAAACTCAAATGACATGCGGCATTTTCATTCTGTTTTGATGTTGAGCAACAACGCAAGAAAGCCAAAACGCTGCCTTGAGATCC
>JAYWMP010000208.1:0-6767 GCA_035873255.1 Nitrospirota bacterium | reverse complement strand
TACTGCGCATGTCCCTTCATCGCCAGTACTTTCGTTATCGCCGCGGTTAGTGTCGTCTTGCCGTGGTCCACATGCCCTATCGTCCCTATGTTGCAATGGGGCTTCGTCCTCTCAAATTTTGCCTTTGCCATATTGCCTCCTAAGATAACCGGTTAATAGCATCGAGCTAAGCCAAGCATCTTTATTTATCTTTTTTGCCGTAACCCGCAACTTGTTATTAATAACTATCATTTTCTATCAGCCTTTAACTTTGGCTATAATTCCTTCCGCAATTCCCTTCGGAACTTCTTCATAGCTTGAGAACAGCATTGTATATGTGGCCCTGCCCTGCGTTTTCGATCTCAGGTCCGTAGCGTATCCGAACATTTCCGAAAGAGGCACCTGCGCTTTAATAACCTGCGACTTAAGCCTCTTTTCCATGCTCTGGACTCTGCCTCTCCGTGAATTAAGGTCGCCGATAACATCTCCCATATATTCTTCGGGCGTCACCACTTCGACATTCATAATTGGCTCAAGCAGAACAGGCTTAGCCAATCTCGCCGCCTCTTTAAAGGCCATCGAGCCCGCTATTTTAAAGGCCATTTCGGATGAATCAACTTCATGGTATGACCCGTCGTATAAGGTCGCCCTGACATCAACCACCGGGAATCCCGCAAGCACTCCATTATATGTCGCCTCTTTTATTCCCTTTTCGACCGCGTTGAAATATTCCTTGGGAATGGTACCGCCAACAACTTTGGATACAAACTCAAAACCCTTTCCGGTTTCTATCGGCTCAAGCTGTATATACACATGACCATACTGCCCCCGCCCACCGCTCTGACGGACGAACTTGCCTTCGGCCTTGACGGTGTTCCGTATAGTCTCCCTGTAGGCCACCTGTGGCTTTCCAACGTTAGCCCCAACCTTGAACTCCCTTAGAAGCCTGTCCACTATTATCTCCAGGTGCAGCTCTCCCATACCTGAAATAATCGTCTGTCCAGTATCTTCAAAAATATAGACCTTAAATGAAGGGTCCTCCTGCGCCAGCTTTGCGAGCGACGCAGAGAGCCTTTCCTGATCAACTTTTGTTTTAGGCTCTATTGCTACCGATATCACCGGATCGGGAAATTCCATGGACTCGAGTATCACCGGCGCCTTTTCATCGCAGAGGGTGTCGCCTGTAAGCGTGCTTTTCAGCCCGACCGCCGCGACTATATCACCGGCGGACACTTCCTTTATATCTTCTCTTTTATCAGCATGCATCTTCAGAAGCCTTCCGATGCGCTCCTTGTTTCTTTTTGTTATGTTATATACATATGAGCCTGCGCTCAGAACCCCCGAGTAGACCCTCATAAATGTCAGTTGCCCAACGAATGGATCAGTCGTCACTTTAAAAGCAAGCGCGGCAAAAGGTTCTTTATCATCCGGCCTCCTGGCAACATCGGAACCGTCATCCGGATGCGTTCCTATCATAGGAGGAACGTCAAGAGGTGAAGGAAGATAATCGATTATTGCATCAAGAAGCTGCTGAACCCCTTTATTTTTAAAGGCGGTGCCGCACAGGACTGGAGTGATCTTCATCTCAATTGTCCCTTTTCTGATCACCGCCATGATTTCATCCACAGTTATTTCCGCGCCGCCGAGGAATTTCTCCATTATATTTTCATCTATATCGGCAAGGGCCTCCAGCATTTTCTCCCTGTATTTAGCGGCCTGGGCCCTGTAATCTTCAGGAATCTCCCCTTCGACGTATTTTGAGCCAAGCGTTTCGTCATCATAAAAAAGCGCCTTCATGGTTACAAGGTCAATCGGTCCCCGAAAAGCGTCTTCGGCGCCTATCGGCATCTGGATCATAACAGGATTGGCGCCCAACCTGTCTATCATGCTGTTTACGGACGCGAAATAGTCCGCTCCAACCCTGTCCATTTTATTCATAAACGCTATTCTGGGCACATTATATTTATCAGCCTGCCGCCATACGGTCTCGGACTGGGGTTCCACCCCCGCTACCGAATCAAAAACCGCCACAGCGCCATCCAGCACTCTTAATGACCTTTCTACTTCTATAGTAAAATCAACATGCCCGGGAGTATCAATAATGTTTATCCTGTGATCCCGCCAGAAACATGTAGTCGCAGCCGAGGTGATTGTAATACCTCTTTCCTGCTCCTGCACCATCCAATCCATAACAGCAGTGCCGTCATGAACCTCGCCTATTTTATATGTAACACCGGTATAATAGAGGATTCTTTCCGTAGTCGTGGTCTTTCCCGCGTCTATGTGAGCCATGATTCCGATATTCCGTGTTGTTGCCAATGAAGCCTGCGCCAATTTCTGTCTCCCCTATCCTTATCACCATCTATAGTGGGCAAAAGCCTTGTTGGCCTCCGCCATTCTATGAGTGTCTTCTTTCTTCTTGAATGAAGCACCTGTATTATTAAAAGCATCCATCAACTCGCCCGCGAGTCTTTCCTTCATCGTCTTTTCGCTTCTGACCCTCGTAAACTTGATTATCCACCGCAGGCCCAGCGCCAGACGTCTCTGAGACCTTATTTCGACCGGAACCTGATAAGTTGCGCCTCCGACTCTTCTTGGCTTAACCTCAACCTGCGGCTTCACATTTTCCAGTGAGGCCTTGAAGACCTTGAGAGGATCGTTACCCGTCTTCTCTTTTATAATCTCAAAGGCGCCATAACATATACCTTCCGCCGTGGCTTTTCTGCCGCTTTCCATTATCACGCTTATGAATTTACTTACTATTTTGCTGTTGTATTTCGGGTCCGGCAATATTTCTCTTTTTTCAGCAACTCTTCTTCTAGGCATTATTTACTCCGTTATTTAGGCTTCTTTGTTCCGTACTTTGATCTTCCGCGCCTTCTGTTACTCACACCAAGTGAATCAAGCGTGCCTCTTACGATATGATATCTCACACCAGGCAGATCCTTTATTCTTCCACCCCTTATCATAACAATCGAATGTTCCTGCAGGTTATGCCCGATGCCTGGAATATAAGCCGTAACTTCCATTGCATTGGTTAACCTGACCCTCGCGACCTTCCTGAGCGCGGAATTCGGCTTTTTAGGCGTTGTTGTGTAAACTCTGACGCATACCCCTCTTTTCTGCGGGCATGACTTCAAAGCAGGACTCTTCGTCTTTTTTACGATAGTTTTACGGCCCCGTCTCACTAATTGTGCTATTGTTGGCACTATTCCTCCATTTAAAATGTTTTTACAACCCTTTGTTGTGGGAAAAACCTTATAACTTTACCAGAGATAGTTCTTTTTGTCAAACATTTTTTGCTAAATTTAAAATTTTTTTTAACTCCCGGCATGTTCCAGGTGTTTGCTTGCCGGGTCAGGGAGTAATAATAACATGTTAAGCCCATTTAAGTATATTTTTCATTATAAACAAAAGCCGATACGCCCCGCAACCCCGGACTACCGGAGGACTCACATCCTCCCTCGCGGAAGACAAAAGGACTGGAACGAACCGGCTGATCAGCCATATCTCACTTCCCGGTTCATTGCTATCGACCTTCCATTGCATTAGACAGGTTTTTTGACAGCCTTTTAAAACCATGGGTATAATTCATAATAAATGAAATTGAAGCTTATCGTTATTTTTGCATTTTTGTCCGTATTGCTCGGAATAATTGCAGGCGGTTATGTCGCTATCTCCACAAGCATGCCATCCATGGAAGAACTTAAGAATTATACTTCCACCGTTGCGACAAAAATTTACGCCGATGATGATGTATTAATAGGAGAGCTGAAGATGGAAAAAGGCGTATTCGTCCCAATTCAGAAGATCTCCCGACATCTGATTAATGCTATTATCGCCGTTGAAGACGCCAGGTTCTGGAAGCACAGGGGTATCGATTATATAGCGATTACAAGGGCGTTATATAAAGACCTTCTTCACGCAAGATTAAAAGAAGGTGGCAGTACTATAACCCAGCAACTCGCTAAAGTTGTCTTTCTGACCCCGGAAAAGACCTTTAAAAGAAAAATACTGGAGGTCGTCCTTGCCGTAAAAATGGAGAAAAACCTGAGTAAAAACGAGATACTGGAGCTGTATCTTAATAAAATCTATTTCGGCCACGGGGCTTACGGCGTAGAGATGGCTTCAACTGTATATTTTGGTAAAACAGTAAAACACCTGAATCTCGCCGAGGCTGCAATGATCGCCGGGCTTGTTAAGGCGCCTTCTTCCTATTCACCTTACAATAACCTTGCGAAAGCAAAAAAAAGGCAACGCATCGTCCTGACCCGCATGGAGGAAGAAGGGTTCATCAGAAAATCCGAAAAGGAAGGCGCGTACAAACAGTCTTTGTACTTATCGAGCCGCAGGAAAGGGACAAAGACCTACAGTTATTTTATCGAATATGTCAGGAAATATCTTGAAGACAGATACGGAACGGATACAGTATACAAAGGCGGGCTCAAGGTCTATACAACACTCGACAGAAAAATGCAGATAGCGGCGCTTAATGCCGTTCAGAACGGGCTGCGGCGGTTTGACAGGCACAAGGGCTGGCGCGGCCCCGTAAAACACAGGGAGGACATCGACTTTAACAGGGAACTGAAAAAAAAATACCTCCCGTCAACCGTTGTCACGAATCCAGGGGATATCTATTCCGGGCTTGTGCTTAAAGTAACAAAAAACGAAGCAATTATTAAAACCAGGGGCATAACCGGAAAACTTTCGATAAAAGACGCCCGGTGGGCCTCAAAGGTACTGGACAGTAAAACCGGCGGATCAAGACAATTAAAAAAATTCACACTGAACAAAATATTACAGCCGGGCGACGTTGTAAAAGTCGGAATAAAAAGTTTACGGGGTAAAACTGTCCGCCTGTCACTCGAACAGGAGCCGGAAGTTGAAGGCGCCCTGGTGGCGATAGAGCCCTTTACTGGATTTATAAGGGCGATGATAGGCGGTTATGATTTCTCAAAAAGTGAATACAACAGGGCCGTATATGCCAAACGCCAGCCCGGGTCGGCGTTTAAACCCATTATATACGCCGCGGCAATGGACACCGGTTATACTCCCGCGAGTATCATTGTTGATGAACCTGTAACCTATATGGGAGGGCCGGGGGGAGAATGGAGCCCTGAAAATTATGACCATAAATATAACGGGCCGACACGTTTGAGGGAAGCACTTGCGTATTCCAGGAACGTCGTAACCGTTAAACTTGTGGATTCCATCGGCATCGGGACAGTGACCGACTATGCAAAGATGATGGGGTTCCAGGGAGATATCCCGAGAAATCTGAGTATCGCACTGGGATCTTTCAATGTCACGCCACTCGAACTGGCCGTCGCATATAATATCTTCGCGAGCAACGGATCGAGAGTTAAGCCCATATCAATAAAATATATAATTGACCAGCGGGGCGGTGTCATCGAAAGCAATGAGCCGGCGCCGGAACAGCTCTTAAGTCCCCAGACTTCCTTTCTTGTAACATCTATGATGGAAGACGTTGTAAAACTCGGCACAGGACAGCGGGCCAGGGCGCTGGGCCGGCCGGTGGCGGGAAAAACCGGCACAACAAATGATTATAAAGATGCCTGGTTCGCCGGATATACGACCGGGCTTGTATCGTGCGTATGGGTTGGATTCGATGACTATAAGACACTCGGGCATAAAGAAACAGGGGCGAGAGTCGCCGCCCCGATATGGGTCTCCTTCATGAACAACGCAGTAAAAGGCAAACCACAGGAATTCCACAGGCCGGAAGGCATAGTCAGCTATTTCATAGACCCCAAATCAGGCCTGTTGTCGCGGAACGCTTCAGGGATCGAGGAATACTTCAAGGAAGAAACCCAGCCAAAGGCATTTTCTCCATCACAATCCATATGGGAGATACAGGACCCCTCAAAGTTCAGCTTTCATTAATAAAGTCCGCTATGCCATATGACAGAACGGTAATGAATATAGTCCAGGAGGGTATTATAAAGCGCCAGAGGTCCATAAGACCTGACGCAAGGGCCGCGATAAATACCAGGTAGGAGATAGTTGCGTAAACATATGGCGTATGAAAATCTGTTTTACGCTTCAGGACCGCCCATCCGAATGCCAGCATCGCCAAAACCGTCATTATGGCCTGAACTTCCCGGATTTTCCAGACGGATTTTCTGGAATTACTCAGCCCCCGGAAGACTTGAGGAGTTACACCACGGTTAAATGTATCGAGGTATTTTTTAATCCCGTATTGATTAGTATACCAGTTCGAATGCATGGCCTCAAGCCGGTATGGACCGCCATTGGCCTGAAGTATGTTATGACGCCATTCATAGAGTTCTGATTTCGAGCCGCCTATAATTCCCGTCGCAAAGCTCCGGATTCTTTCCACCGGCAGCGACATACCAGATTTTTGAAGCAGTTCTCCTGTCCTCTTCCGGTGAATAGGCGCGGTACAGAAAAACTCGAATTTCCCACCGCATTCCTTATCAACCGCAAGCAGAAAGTTGTACGCCGATCCGTTATCATAGAATTCAGCCAGTTCCGGTCTGCGCTTATTTTCAGGTGTCAGGTAGAACAGCTGAGTCCACAGGCCAAAATAGAGAAGCCTTTCATGCCCCATGACCGGAGTAAACTTATTGAATTGCCTCTTGTTATCGAATGAAACGGCCAATACATAAACGGACGTTACAGCAACCAGAACAAGAGTCGCCCATGCTATTTTTGTCCTGGTGATTTTCAGCCTGAATCCTTTATGTTCGACAGTGAACGCCAGAATTAATATTGGCAATAAAAAAGCCATATGCGTTAATTTTGTC
>JAYWMP010000206.1:0-8352 GCA_035873255.1 Nitrospirota bacterium | reverse complement strand
TACTGCGCATGTCCCTTCATCGCCAGTACTTTCGTTATCGCCGCGGTTAGTGTCGTCTTGCCGTGGTCCACATGCCCTATCGTCCCTATGTTGCAATGGGGCTTCGTCCTCTCAAATTTTGCCTTTGCCATATTGCCTCCTGATTTTAATAATCACCGGACCCGAAATCAAAACCGGTGACTAACACTTTATAACTGGTTACTGCGTACAATGGAGCCCATGACCGGATTCGAACCGGTGACCTCATCCTTACCAAGGATGTGCTCTGCCGGCTGAGCTACATGGGCATAACAAAAAAACCATTCCAACTACTTCAACCGCCTTTATGATGTAGCGGGAAACGGGATTCGAACCCGCGACCCTCAGCTTGGAAGGCTGACGCTCTACCACTGAGCTACTCCCGCAATATCCACGACATTTGTCACGCCTTTAATTTATACCCCTGCCGTTTAATGGTGGAGAGGGGAGGATTCGAACCTCCGTAGGCGATGCCAACGGGTTTACAGCCCGTCCCCTTTGGCCACTCGGGTACCTCTCCAACTAACCTTATCCTCAACGATAATCCATTTCTGTAACTATATATTCGTCCACTTGCTACCTTTTTATCTATGGCTTACCGCTCTTTTATGTTCCATGGAGCCACCGAAGGGATTCGAACCCCCGACCCGCTGATTACAAATCAGCCGCTCTGGCCAGCTGAGCTACGGTGGCAATTATTTAAAAGATGTTCAGTTTTGTTTCGTTTTATGCCTTCTTCCTAGCCTGTTCTCCAAGTACACTTTCAATCGCCCGGGACAACCACCAGGGGCTATCCTGACAGGCACGGGAAAAGGCAACAGTAATTCCTTTAGTTTTTAAACTAATTAATATAAATAATTCTAATAATGGTGTCAACCCTCATAAAAGGGCTGAACAGCCGATTATTAGCTATTTACTCATATTAACTGCCTTTTTTGCTCTCTCTGGCGCATTATCTCGAAAAGCATAATTCCCGCCGCAACCGAAACATTAAGTGAGTTGATCCGACCCTTCATCGGAAGACTCACGAGCAGATCACAGTCTTCCCTTACAGTCTTTCGCAAACCCCTGGATTCCGAGCCGATGACCAGCGCCAGAGGTACATCGAGGTCGATATCCCATATGGTTTTTCCGTTCCCGGCTTCAGCGCCTATTACGGTCAACCCCATCTCCTGCATCTGTTTTATTGCATGTTTTATGTTCGGCGCCATGGCTATGGATATATGTTCCGACGCGCCGGCGGACGCCTTAACCGCTTCGGGGCCGAGAGACGCGGACCTGTGCGGCTGCGTTACAACCCCATGCACCCCTCCGGCGTCGGCCGCTCTCAAAATCGCACCGAAATTCCTTGGGTCTTCAATACAGTCAAGGATAAGAAACAGCGGCGACTCGCCTCTTTCATCCGGTATTTTCAATATACTATCAATATCAGAATATTTTCTGGGCGAAACCATCGCGGCAACGCCTTGATGTCCCTTCGGAAATCTGTTGTCGAAAAAGAGATTATCTTCTCTTCTAAGCGCTATCCCCCGAAGCGTTACTTCATTGTCAATAACAGACGTCTTCTCTTTTCTCGATGAGGAGATGATGACCGATTTTATTTCCCGTCCGGACCTTATCGCCTCAAGAACCGGATTCAGTCCGTAAATCCATTCGTCTTTAGATCTTGACCTTCCAGCTTGTCCCGTCTTTTTTATCTTCAAGAATGATCCCTTTTTCCTCCAACTCTTTTCTTATTGAATCCGATGCAACCCAGTCTTTCGCCTCTCTGGATTTTCTTCTCTCTTCTATTTTTGCAACGATATATTCCTCCGTGAAACCGATATTCCTGATATCCTTGAGGGTGTTATACCATTGCTCCGGCGTCCGCTGAAAAATATTCAGGAGATTCCCCGACTCCCTCAGCAGGTCGTATGAGGATTTAATCAACCCCGCAGACTTCTTTCCCGATGGCCCGCCATCAATATATTTATTAACTGTTCGGATCAGCTCAAAGATATGGCCTATAGCAAGCGCCGTATTAAAATCATCGTCCATGGCGGCCTTGAACCTGTCTAAAAATTTCCCCACCATATCTTCCAGCACCGACTCCTCGGCGCATGTTCTGTCTCTGGAATGGTCCCGCGTCAAAAAATCCCTGATTCTCACTGCGGTCGTATAATATCTGTCGATGGATAATTCCGCCTCTTTCAACTGCTCGTCGGAAAACTCTATCGGACTCCTGTAGTGGGTGGAGAGCAGAAAGAAACGTATCACCTCCGCATCAAATTTGGCGAGGATATCCTGTATTGTAAAGAAATTGCCGAGGGATTTAGACATCTTCTCCCTGTCAACCGTGATAAATCCGTTGTGGACCCAGTATTTCGCAAAGGGTTTCCCTGTGTAAGCCTCCGACTGGGCAATCTCGTTCTCATGATGCGGAAATATAAGGTCGGCCCCCCCGCCGTGAATATCAAAGCTCTCTCCCAGGTGCTTCAACGACATCGCGGAGCACTCGATATGCCATCCCGGTCTGCCGGGACCCCAGTGGCTGTCCCATGACGGCTCCCCCTCTTTAGAGGATTTCCAGAGGGCGAAGTCCATAGGGTTTTTTTTCCTTTCATCGATATCAACGCGCGCGCCGGCCATCATATCCTCCAGGTCCCTCTTTGAGAGCTTCCCGTAATCAGCAAACTTCCCGACCTCGAAATAAACGTCACCCAGCACCTCATACGCGTACCCTTTATCTATAAGACCCTGAACTATATCTATTATCTCTTTAATGTGCTCCGTGGCCTTAGGTTCTACGTCAGCCCTCCCCACGCCAAGACTGTCCATCACTTTATAATATTCATCTGTGTACTTTTTTGCGACCTCGTCCCATGGGATGCCTTCCTGCCGCGCCCTGTTGATAATCTTGTCGTCTATATCAGTGAAATTCCTTATGTATTTGACATTAAAACCCTTGTATTTCAGGTATCCGCGCATCACATCAAATACAATGGCGCTCCTCGCATGGCCGATATGGCAGTGGTCGTAGACCGTAATGCCACAGGCATACATCCCCACCGATCCCGGCGCGACTGGTATAAAATCTTCTTTTTTACCGGTCAGGGTATTATAAATCTTCATCCGTCCACCTCTTTTCTTTATCTCTTCCAGGAAGTCAAGTCTCCTGGAGATCTCATCAAACCTGGCCTCTAATTCCTTCAGTTTCTCGACGGTCGGGTCAGGGAAATAGTCCATTACCTCGACCAGGCCTTCTTCCGTGGTCATTCTGATGATCTTCTTTCTGGTGATCCGTCCCGGAACTCCAACACATATGGCATTATCAGGAACCGGCTTCAATATAACCGAATTGGCCCCTATAACAGCATTATCACCGATTTTAATCGCTCCGAGGATCTTGGCCCCCGCTCCAACAATTACATTGTCGCCGAGTGTAGGGTGACGTTTCCCCTGCTCCTTACCGGTACCCCCAAGGGTGACACCCTGGTAAAGCAGGCAGTTCCGGCCGATCTCCGCGGTCTCCCCGATCACCACTCCCATCCCATGGTCAATAACAAACTCCGGCCCTATTTCAGCCGCGGGATGGATCTCTATTCCGGTTAAAAACCTTCCGATATGCGACAGGAGTCTCGGTATCACGGGAATGCCGGACTTCCATAGCTTACGGGTTATTCTGTGCAGGAACACTGCATGAAAACCCGGATACGCAAGAACCACTTCAAGCCCGCTCCTTGCAGCAGGGTCTCTCTCGAAAACAGCCCTGTAATCGCGCTTTATGTCTCTCAGAAAGCCCATCAACCTAGAGGTTATTATACATAAAAAAACTCTTAACTGTGTTATTATTCTTCATGAAAAAAAACGGGGACATCAATTCCGACCTTAAATCCATGATCGCTGATTACATGGAAAAAGGGTTTCTTGAGAATATCATTGATATGTTCAGACATGACAGCGAACTCTACAGTCTCATTGGAGACTTAATACAGGATAAAAGGATCCGGGTCAGGATCGGAATCACCGCCCTTATGGAGCAACTCGGAACTCTCGACAGCCGCAATATCACCAGGGCCTCCAGGAACATCATCCCTCTCATCAGCCATAAAAATCCGGTTGTTCGTGGTGACGCGTCAAATCTGCTCGGGATTATCGGCGACAGGGAAGCAATTCCATTTCTCGAAAAAGGTCTATCGGATGAAAATCCTGATGTCCGCCTGATCGCCAGGGAAGCGATCGACGATATCACAAAACAGTCAGGGACGCGTTCTTAACAAAAAACGCTCCCGGATGATTTCCGAAAGCGCCTTTTATTGATTCTTTTTTATGCGGCGGGACGTTCAACCTGTTCTGATTTGCGTACTCTAATCCGCCTGAGCCGGAAAAATCATTCCGATCTCCGGAAAAAATTTCTTAAATTTCGAGACGGTTACCGCTCTCTTCTTCCGACTCGAAGACCTTCCGGTCTTTACTTTATAAGGCCTTTTTCCCTTAAGTACTCTTCGCTGGGAATCTCGACCGAGCTTGCGCCGCCGCCATAAGAATACATAAGCCTTCCAACATCTATCATAGCCCGCATCGCTTTCTTCACTTCATCTTTTTCAAGACCTTCGGCTGCCGTGATACCTTTTAGGATGTCTTTCTCCTTCAATTTCTTTTTGCCCTTTGCAGCCTCTACGAAGGCAAATATCTTGTCCTGAAGTTCACTTTGTTCCATCTCTACTACCCCCGTTACAACTGTTTATTAAGTTTATAATATGGCGGCGGCATAAAAGCCGCCGCCATTTTCATGTCCTGTTATTCCACAGCCTACCACTTAAAGGTGGAGGATGTCCGCAATGTATCTCTCATGAATGTAAAGTCATCGATGCACTGGTAGGAGAACTCGATGCCCGTAAGATTGAAGAAACCTTCCCAGCCGATCCTTTCGATCCATTCACCAACTCTCTCGTGCTTCCTGGCGTTGTCCGCGTAGACCTCAACAATATGTTTCACTGCTGCGACAACTTTCGGCCACCTCGGCGGCTCATTCGAAATATAAGGGATAACCAGCTTCGAAAACTTCGGGTTGGTCCTGAGACTGCTCACCTTACCACCCACCACTATGGCGATTCCATCACGATCAGGATCCTTGATGTTGATAGGAGGACATACCGTGAAGCAGTTACCACAATACATACACTTTTCTTCCTTTATCTTCACGCTCTTTTTGGCTGGATCGGGGCTTATCGCCCGGGTCGGGCAGGAAGATATAACCGTAGGAAGTTCGCACATATTCTTGACCTTGTCATGATCAATCACAGGAACTTTTGTATGGACCGCAACAAGAGCTATATCAGAGCAATGCACAGCGCCGCACATATTAACGCAGCATGCAACCGCGAGCCTAAGCTTGTTAGGAAGCCTCTTTGTAGTAAAATAATCAACAAGCTCATCCATCATGGACTTAACCAGTCCGGATGCGTCCGTAGCCGCGCCATGGCAATGCACCCAGCCCTGGGTATGAACTACGTTGGAAATTCCGGCGCCTATGCCACCGGACAAAAATCCCTTTTCCTTCAGTTCCGCCTGAATCGGCTCAAGATTTTTTTCGTCTGAAATAAGGAACTCCACGTTGTTCCTTGTTGTGAACCGCAGATGTCCGTCACAATATTTATCGGATATATCACATATCTCGCGTATTGAATCAGTCGCCAGAATTCTCGGTGAAGCCACTCTCACTGTCCATAATTTGTCGCCGCTTTCAGCAACATGAACCATGGCGCTGGGAGAAAGAACTTCATGATATTTCCACTTGCCGTAATTATTTACGATTACAGGCGGCATGAACTGCTTATAATGGGGCGGGCCTATGTCAGTTTTTCTCTCTGGTAATGCCATTGTATATTCCTCCTTGATAAATTATAGTTATTTATTTATTTAAAACTTGTATACGCCGGTTTTCTTTTCTTCGGCTTCGTTCGCCTTAAATTTGGCTATGTCTTCATCGGTATAGAACATGAATGGATCTTTCCTCGGCTCCTTTATCTGCTGTGGCTGAGGCTCGACGCCTATCGCCTCCAGGAATGACCTCATCCCCTTCATCTCAATGACCTCTCCGATTCTCTCTCTCGGTTTCGCATTATCATCCCACCAATCCCAGATCTTGCGGATCAGATCCTTGAGCTCGGTATAAGGCGGCTCAAGCTTGATGAAAGGAACAACAACCCATGAAAGAAGCGATCCAACGACAATGGGAGCCTTACTGCCTATGCAGATTGTAGCCCCTCTTTCGGCGCCCGGCTGCAGGGCCTTTGTCATTTTTGTTATGCAGTGCATGCACCTTTTGCAGTTCGCGTTGTCTATCTTCAGTTCGCCACCGTCATAACTCATGCATTCGGTCGGGCACATACCTACGATTTCACTATTAATATCCATGCCATTTGCGGCATAATTCTTGACCTCGGCCTGATCAATCTGAATATCTCCCTTCCAGGTTCCGATTATTGACATGTCCGCACGGGCCAGGGAAGCAACACAGTCACACGCGCATCCAGCGGCTTTTATCTTGAATTTGTAAGCAAACATAGGTCTATGCAGCTCATCCTGGTACTCCTGGGTTAAGTTGTAAATTACATCGAGTGTATCATAGTTCGCCCATTCGCAACGGCCTGGGCCTACGCAGCAACTTGGGGTCCTGAGGTCGGATCCGGAGCCTCCGAGATCCCAGCCGCGGGAAGAATATTCAGCAAATATCGGCTCAAGGGCGGCGGTATTTGTACCGAGGAGGACAATGTCACCCGTTGAACCATGCATATTCGTCAAGCCGCTTCCATATTTATCCCATACATCGCATATCTCTCTAAGCGCCTTCGTCGTATAGAAAAAACCACTGGGCTGGTTCAGTCGCACAGTGTGGAAATGCGCCACGCCGGGGAATTCATCGCCGATCTCCGAGTACCTTCCGATAACTCCACCACCATACCCGAGAACACCGACTATTCCACCATGCTTCCAGTACCCGATCCTGGTCGAAAAACACTTCTCAAGGTGTCCTACCGCATCATTTGCCATCTCGTTCTTCTGCCCGGCCTTCTTCATCTCTGTGACGAAGCTCGGCCATGGACCTTTTTCCAGTTCATCCAGTAAAGGCGTATCATACTTCTTCATAAGTATCCTCCTTGTATCATGGTTTTTAATTGAAGACGCAAACGTATACTCAGAAATGCAAATAGATAAGATTAAAACACCTGATCTATGTTGGTCAAATAAAAAAATTTAATCTACGAATCACAATTACTTATTATTCCCGTATTTAACACCGAAAACACTCGTAGTATAATAATGTATACTAAAAAATTCCTGAAATAAGGAAACTCTTCTTTGTAAAAAACGGCCCATCATCCCGGAATTGAAACCAAAGATTCCGCCGGCTTCCGAAAACAGGCATTGCATCTGAAATACACGGTTTTCAGCACTGCCGACAGATCTGAACTATGAATATTCAGGTCTGATCGTCCGTCACCCGGCTGCCGTCCGGCTATTTTGTCCGGGTGGCTACGGATAAAAATATTCCGGCCAGGGGTTACTTTTCCCCTGTGCAAATGCTATACTTACAAAGTTTTCGGTGGAAACAGATAGACACGGTTTCGGCAGAACTAAACGGTAGCGGATAAGGCCGGAGGGTTCCTGCTTTTTTCTTAATTAAAAAAGCGGTTGAGAGGACAGACCATTTTTCGTATGTGAATCCCTGCCGCAGGCCGGACTAAACCGGATAAAATTTTAAAACTGGGAGACAAAAATGCGTAAGGTTGCTTTTCTATTGCTGTTCCTGTTCCTTTCCCCGAGCCTGGGGACCGTCCATGCGGCAGAACTTCCACTGGTTACCGCGATCGAAATTCAGGGACTGATGCGCATAGAAGAAGGTGCTGTAATATCAAAAATTTCTCAGAAAACCGGGGAGCCGGTGTCCAGGGACAAAACGAGCCAGGATATAAAGACAATCTTCAGGATGGGTTATTTTGAAGATGTCAGGGTCGAGATGGAGGTTTTTGAAGGCGGGGTAAAACTTATCTATGTGGTCAAGGAAAAACCGACGATTATCAGAGTTGAATTTCAGGGCAACAGGGAAATTGAAGATTCAGAACTCAAGGAAAAAACAACAATCACTCCGGGGTCAATCGCCGACACCGTCCTCATTCAGGACAATGCGCTGAAAATAAAAGCCTTTTATGAAGAGAAAGGCTACTGGCTCGCAAATGTAACACCTGTAATCAAAAAACTTTCCGACGAAGAAGTAAGCCTCACATACCAGATAAATGAAGGTCCGAAGATCAGGATCGGTAACGTAATTATCGAAGGAAATAAAAAGAT
>JAYWMP010000186.1:0-2650 GCA_035873255.1 Nitrospirota bacterium | reverse complement strand
ATGTTAAAAAAACCTTTAAGAATGCTCAATGCCGCGATTCAATTCAATCTCTCTAAAAAGAGAAATCTGATTAAAGTCGGTCACAGAATAACCCACAGGTGCAACTACAAGTGTTCTTACTGCTCGCTCTGGAACGACGATGTTAAGGAGCTTGACACGGACCAGGTCTTAAATCTTGTGGACGAGGTCGCCGATATGGGTTGTGTTGCATATGCAATAAGTGGCGGTGAACCTCTTATCAGAAAAGATCTGCCTCTTATCCTGGAAAGGATAAAGAAAAGGGGCATGGTGGCGAGAATCGTTACAAACGGTTCTTTTGTGACGAAGAGAATTGATGAGATATGTGATAACCTTGATCTGATGAATTTCTCATTTGATACGATGAATCCGGATTTCCCTGAAGATATGGGAACTATAAAGGTTTTAAACGATGCTGTAATCGAAGGCATTAAGGTCGCGGTCAGGAAGATTCCTCATGTCGGGCTGAATATAGTCATCACCAGGCTGTCGGCGCTGGAACTTGATGACATCGTGAAATTCGGTACCTCGCTGGGTATTAAATCGTTCACCTTCTTCCCTCTTATAAGTCATTTTCATTATAAAACACCGGAAGAATTCGCTGAAAATTATGACATTATATACGGCGGCATAAAAAATTACAGAAATGCTATTTTAAAACTGAAGGATCTTCGCGCCAAAGGTTATCCCATAACAATGAGCGACCTGATGCTCGATTCCATGTCTACCTTCAATATTCCGAAGATGAAATGCATTTCCGGCTATCTGAGCTGTGGCATATCCCCTGATGGCAGGCTTGGCACATGTTATGAGTTCTTTAAAGAGACTACCGGCTCGTATAAAGATAAAAGTTTTAAGAAATTATGGGAAGAACTCGGAAATAATCTGAGTGTGGTGGACAATTGCAAGGGGTGTCTCCTTCACTGCTATTTCGAGCCTAATGCAATATTCTCTGCCATACCGGGACCTTTTTTCGCGTATGGCAAAAGGTATTTCAAGGCCTTCCTGAGGTGAATATTAGATGAATGTTTTGCTGAAAATTTTTATGCTTTGTTTTCTGGAAGGAGATCGCTTATGAAAGTTCTGCTTGTTAACCCCCCGATCAGCATGACAGAGGACACAATACCTCTTTTTAATTCAGCTCCCCTCGGCCTTGGCTATATCGCGGCGGTACTGGAAAAAGAGAATATTGATGTGAAGATTATAGATGGATATGTTAAAGGCCTGAAAAGAGAACAGATCGAAGACGCGATTGAATCATTTTCTCCTGACATTGTCGCTATTAGTGTTGTGACCCCGAGGGCGAAACAGGGTTTGGAGATTTCGAGAATCGTCAAGGAGAAGAGAGCTGATATTCACACGATCCTGGGCGGACCGCATATCACGGCGCTTAGCGATGAGGTTATAAAGCATAAGGAAGTTGATATAACGGTGATCGGTGAGGGCGAATTCACCATGCTGGATCTGGTAACGGCAATCGCCGATAAAAGGGATTTACGGACTGTGGCAGGGATTAAGTATAAGAAAGACGGTGAAGTAATCGAGACTGAACGTAGACCGTTGATCAAGGATTTGGACCAGATTCCCCACCCGGCCTTTCATCTTCTGCCGATAGGAGAATACAACCCCTATCCCTCAAATTCAAAAGGCCGTCCGGGGAAGTTCGCCAACATAATAACAAGCAGGGGTTGTCCCCATAAATGCACTTACTGTGACGTCAAACTGACCTTTGGCCGGTCCTTTCGTGTCCACAGCCCTGAGTATGTTATAGAAGAGATTGAATATCTTTATCATAACTATAATGTCAGGAATATCTCCTTCCGTGACAGTATTTTTAATCTGCGAAAAGAGCGAATCAAGGATATATGCGCCTTAATCGTCAAAAGAGGGCTGGATATTTCCTGGGAATGCAACGGCAGGGTCAATTATGTGGACGAAGACCTCCTGAGGACGATGAAGGACGCCGGCTGTTGGCAGATACAATATGGTGTTGAGTCAGGGAACCAGGGGATACTGGATAAAGCGGCCAGAAATACAACCATCCAACAGATAAAGGACGCCTTCAAATTAACCAAAAAGGCCGGGCTTGAGGTGCATGGATATTTTATGGTTGGTCTGCCTGGAGAGACCAAGGAGACAATCAAGGATACGATAAAGCTTGCAAAGTCGATCAGTCCGGACCTTGTCGGGTTTACGATCGCGGTTCCTTTTCCCGGATCGGAGTTTTACGACTGGGCTGTTAAAAATAATTATCTGAAAATAGAAGACTGGAACAGCTTTATTTTTAACAGTGCGATTGTGGAAACTCCCGAATTGAGCCGGCAGGATGTGCTTGATGCCCAGAAGCATGCGCTGATGAGTTATTATCTGCGGCCTAAACAGATAATAAAACTTATAATGAAGATGCGGACAGTGGAAGATCTGAAAACCAATATAGGATACGCGAAGATACTGCTTTTCAAATTTAAGGATATATACCATGGCTGAAGAACCGGGATAACGGGGCAGACACGCAGGCCGCTCAAGCTTTAAAAGCTGATTTAAATAGCGATTACCTGAGGCCCTCCTTCCTTGACTTTGGTTTATAAGTTTATTTAACCTATTTATAGATGGAGAATTAAACCGCACATAC
>JAYWMP010000150.1:0-11674 GCA_035873255.1 Nitrospirota bacterium | reverse complement strand
TAGCGCTGGTTGATTGATATTATTCAATGCCGTGTAGAGGAGGCTGGATATGAGATGTTCGGTATGTAAAGAAGACTTTTCAGTACCGGATGATGAAACAATTGCAATGTCCGGATTATGCGTCGATTGCGAGGATAAAACAGAAGATTCATTCATCTTTCAATGTATTAATTGCGGCTCATGCGATGTGATAAACAGGGAAGCCGCCATTATATCGGCTCTTGACCATACCAGCTATTTCCCTCTTATGACTATTAAGAATGAAAATGTGATTATCAGGCAGGAATCATGCAACCGCTGTAGTGCCGTGCATGCCTGTTAATTAAATTAATATGCTTTCGTACCCCCTCGGCCCGATGCCAATTTGTTGGAATCGGGCCCCCTCCTTCTTATACCTTGGCGGCCCCTTAACTTCGTAATTCATAACTGTTATTATCCTCGTGTATGTATGGGCTGGAGTGTAAAACGTCAACTGTTTTTCCCTGTTGACGACAATTATAATTCCCGAATCTGTAAAGTGGATCGCGGTATTCAGCAGGCTGATTCAGGGCATGAATTGTTTCAGGATGAAGCTAATTCAGATACGGAATGACAACTGCGCAGGCTAAAACCCGCAGCCGGCTCCAGTTTGAATCTACTCTTTTTTTATGTGCAAATGAGCGCTTTGCATGTTATTATTCCCGGGAATAAAATAAATTGAAATCAACTATGCAGACGGAAAAATATGATCTTGCGATAATCGGGGCGGGGCCTGCCGGCATGATGGCCGCGTTGCGTGCATCTGAATGCGGGGCGAAGGTTCTTCTTTTAGAGAAAAATCGTATGCCGGGGACGAAGCTGTTAATGACGGGCAAGGAAAGGTGCAATATAACCAACGCTGAGACCGATCTTCGGAAATTCGCGTCAAATTTCGGGAAAAATGGAAAATTCCTCCTGACCGCTCTCTATCATTTCGGAATAGAGGAGATAACGGATTTTTTCGATAAGAATGGATTGAAAACAAAAACTGAACGGGGTGGCCGGATATTTCCGGAAAGTGATAAAGCAAGGGACGTGCAGAATCTTTTTCTCAGACTCATTAAAAAAAACCATATTACTCTACTGACCAATTGCAGGATAAAAAAGATATCTCAAAATCAGAATATGATAGAAGAAATCATTCTTGATAATACCGGGATTCAGGCGGAAAATTATCTCATCAGTACGGGCGGTCTTTCCTATCCCCTGACAGGGTCTACCGGTGATGGTTATATCTGGGCAAAACAGATGGGACATACAATAATAAAGCCTGAGCCGGCGCTTACGCCGATAATAGTAAAAGAGAAATGGGTGAAGGAGCTGGAAGGACTGAGCCTGAAAAACGTCCGGATTTCTATTTACCAGAATAACAGAAAACAGGACGAACGTTTCGGAGAAGCCCTGTTTACCGGTTCCGGCCTTAGCGGACCGATAATCCTTGATATGAGCAGATCAATAGGAAGATTACTCGTTAACGGACGAACGGATCTGTTTATTGATTTCAAGCCGGCCCTGGACTTCAATATGCTGGATAAAAGAATCCTGCGGGATTTTGAAGAGTATAATAATAAGTCAATAAAAAATATACTCTCCGGATTACTTCCCAAAAAAATGATTCCCGTAATTCTTGGGCTGGCCGGGATAGATCCCGGAAAGGAAGGCCACGCGATAACCAGGGATGAACGCAGGAAAATGAGATTGCTCCTGAAGGAATTCCCCTTAACAGTAAAAAGGTTATCAGGGTTCAATAAGGCTATAATCACTACCGGGGGTGTAAGCTTAAAAGAGATTGATCCGAAAACCATGCGGTCAAGGATAATAAAAAATCTGTACTTTGCAGGCGAAATCCTGGACCTGGACGGGCCAACAGGGGGGTATAACCTGCAGGTCTGCTGGAGCACGGGATATCTTGCCGGAGAGAGTGCGGCGAAAAATTAAATCAAGGTCCGCGCCCGTTGTTCGTGTGCGCAAAAAAGAGAAAGGGTAATGTAAAACGAGCATGAAAAACGGATTATAAGGTATAGTAGTAACAGTGAAATTCGAAGAACTGAATATCCATGAAAAAGTCCTCCAGGGAATCAAAGCCGCGGGATTTACCGAGTGTACTCCGGTCCAGGACCAGACACTGCCCGTAGCGTTGCGCGGTAAGGACATCGCGGCCCAGGCGCAGACAGGAACCGGCAAGACAGCGGCTTTTCTGATCGCGGTATTCTCGCGTATGCTCACAATGCCTCCTCAGGGTCGAGGCTCATCACCCCGCGTGCTCATTATCGCACCGACGCGGGAACTTGTGGTGCAGATAGACGCCGAGGCGAAACTGCTGGGTGGTCCTGCCGGCTTCAGGATATTTCCTGTCTTCGGCGGCATCGACTATCATAAACAGCGCGAGGAGCTCTCAAAGGGCGTTGACGTGCTCATAGGCACGCCGGGCAGATTGATCGATTACCTCAAGCAGAAGGTCTATAGTCTGAGAAAGACGCAATTTCTTGTGATTGACGAGGCCGATCGCCTCTTCGACATGGGCTTTATCAGCGATCTCCGGTTTCTGCTCAGGAGAATGTCTCCCTATGACAAGCGGCAGTCGATGCTCTTTTCCGCTACCCTGTCCAACCGTGTGCTTGAGCTCTGCTACGAACATATGAACATGCCGGAGAGGTTTTCCGTGACGCCAGAGCAGGTGACGGTGAAACAGATAGAACAGGAGATATATCACGTCGGCATGTCCGAGAAGTTCGGCGTTCTCCTCGGAATCCTCAGGCGTGAACCCAACGGTCGCTACCTGATCTTCTGCAACACCAGGGCTGCAACCGAGCGGGTAGATCGTCTCCTGAACGCTAATGGATTAGCAACCGCCGCTATCACGGGAAACCTTGACCAGAAGAAGCGGATGAAGGTGCTTACACGGTTCAAAGAGGGCACGTTACCGATCCTTGCAGCCACGGATGTGGCGAGCCGGGGTATTCATATTGACGGGGTGACACACGTGATCAACTATGATCTCCCACAGGACCCCGAGGACTATGTGCATCGGATCGGCCGGACCGCCCGGGCCGGTGCAATTGGCAGGGCGCTAAGCCTTGCCTGCGAGGAATACGTCCATTCTCTTTCCGACATCGAGGAATTCATCAGGCAGAAGATACCTGTTATGCCTCTGACAGATGAGATGATCGTCAAAAGTTATCGGAGGCGGTCGGGGCCTGTCGTGAAAAAGAGTACCGGCCCTAGAGGAGAAGATCAAAAGCGCGGCAAAGCAAGGGGACAAAGGTCCTATGGTGTAGAGGGGAAGAAGACCAGAGGGCCGGGGGAGCAGAAGCATGGTAGCGCCAGGAGTAAAACCATAAAGGAAAAGGGCGGATAGTTTTACAGGTTTATCCGTGACGGAATGGAGATATGCCTGTAATGCCGATAAAGAATTAGATTGATAAAGTAATTTTGTCATAATTATAATATGATAAAATTTTTAGACGCCGGGAAGTTGCCGGCAGATGGACTGAAATATAAATTCAGATGTTCAAATATCGGTTCTCAGCCTGTATGAAAATATATAAACCATGCTGTCTTTCCTGCAACCATGACCAATAAGCCAGAAAATTCCAGACAACCAGTCATCGGCCTTGCGCTCGGCAGTGGTTCCGCCCGTGGATGGGGCCATATCGGGGTGCTGCGCGCACTCCACGAGGTAGGCATAGAGCCTCAAATTGTATGCGGAACTTCAATCGGTTCACTGGTTGGAGCGGTCTATGTATGTAACCGGATTGATCTGCTGGAGGACTGGGTGCGGGGTCTTCATATACGGGAAATAGTAAGATATCTGGACCTCAGGCTGGTAGTGGGAGGCGGGTTTGTTCAGGCCAGGCGTTTGATGGATTCCCTGAGCCAGTATATTACGGATGAACGGATAGAAAACCTGTCCAAGAGTTTTGCGACGGTTGCAACTGATTTGAATTCCGGGAGTGAAATCTGGTTCAGGAAGGGTTCGCTCCGGGACGCCGTACGGGCATCTATCGCTTTGCCCGGTATCTTTATGCCTGTGAAATCAGGTGATAACTGGTTAGTGGATGGCGGCCTGGTTAATCCTGTCCCTGTCTCCCTCTGCCGCGCACTGGGCGCCCAGGTGGTCATTGCCGTGAACTTGAATGGGGACATCGTAGGTAAGCATCTCAGGAGAATTGCTGGAAAATCCGGCGAAGACAGGGAAGAAAGCGCGGAGCGCAAGCTTCTGGAAAAGCTCTCCGTAAGTCTGAAGGAACGGGCGACCTCTCTGAGAAACCAGAACTCTGGAGCGCCCGGACTGCTGGATGTACTTGCCAGCTCCATTAATATTATGCAGGACCGTATAACCCGGAGCCGAATGGCGGGTGATCCGCCGGATGTGATGCTGACCCCGCGACTGGGACACATCGGGCTTCTCGAATTTGACCGCGCGGCGGAAGTGATTGATGAAGGCCGGGCATCTGTCAGGCGTATGTTGCCGGCCATAAAAGATGCTTTAAAGGTTGTTAGTCACGGAAGCGCTTAAGTCTGTCCCTGGATATTCAGTCCTTCCCCAGTCTCTTCGGAACCCCCTGTCTTGTAACAGTTCAGGTAGCTCAGAGCGCCTTCTGTACCTTCCCGGCCACCGCGTCCAGAAACTCCTCCGTCAGGGCGTAATTATCGACCGGGGGGTCTGCGATAAGCATTAAATCCTTTGTCATGATGCCGCTCTCAACCGTGCTGGTTACGGCATTCTCGATCGTTTCGGCAAATTTTACAACCTCAGGGGTGTCGTCGATCTCCCCCCTCTTTGAGAGCGCTCCCGTCCAGGCGAATATCGATGCGATCGAGTTTGTTGATGTCGGATTGCCTTTCAGATGTTCGTAGTAGTGCCTTACGACTGTTCCGTGGGCCGCCTCGAACTCATACTTGCCGTCCGGAGAGACGAGCACGGAGGCCATCAGTCCAAGGCTTCCGAATCCGGTGGCCACCATATCGGACATAACGTCACCATCATAATTCATGCAGGCCCAGAGCATCCCGCCTTCTGATTTCATCACCTGCGCGACCGCGTCGTCGATCAGGAGATACCTGTAATTTATTCCGTTTTCCTGAAATCTGTCTTTGACCTTTTCTACTTCATCCGTAAATATGTCTCTGAAAAAGCCGTGGTATTTTTTGGATATTGTATCCTTGGTCCCAAACCAGAGATTGTGCTTTTCGCCAAGGGCATAGTTGATGCACGCCTTTGCAAAACTTCTTATCGAATCCTCGGTGTTATGCATGCCCATGATAACGCCCGGGCCCTTGAATTCGTGTATATTGAGGACCTTTTTTTCTCCTCCCCCATCCGGGGTGAAGACGATTTCAGCCCTGCCGGGCCCATCGACAACAAGCTCGACATTCTTATATATATCCCCATATGCATGGCGCCCGATAATTATCGGTTTTTTCCAACTGCGAACCGTGGGAGGTATATTTTTCATGATTATCGGTTTTCTGAACACGGTCCCATCCAGGATCGAACGTATTGTCCCGTTCGGGCTCTTCCACTGTTTTTTGAGTTTATATTCCTCAACCCTTGCGGCATTGGGAGTTATCGTTGCGCATTTTACGCCAACACCGGTCTCCCTGATCGCGTAAGCCGCGTCAACAGTTATCTGGTCGTCTGTTCGGTCCCTGTTTGTTATGGACAGGTCGTAATAGCGTATATCGATGTTTACGAACGGCTTTATCAGTTTCTCTTTTATGAAATGCCAGATGATCCTTGCCATTTCATCGCCGTCGATCTCGACTAAAGGATTCTTTACTCTAATTTTTTCAGACAAAACAACCTCCAGCATTAAAATATATCCGAGAGGCTAATTTTAATTGTATTTAATGTCTGTGTCAAGCCGTGTGTACGGGAAAAACTTTTGTCCGACGCGTATTCGCATGTGACGAGCAGCCGGGACCGCGATGGATAAGAGGGGTTTCTCCATTTATCCGGTTCCTTTCATTCCCGGTTTATGATAGGATACAATCATTAACATGAAAATATTAATGATTGTTCGTTTTCTCAGGGTTGACAGACTGATAAGCTTTTAAGAAAGGGGGCTCCATGACAGAGGCCTGGTATGATGGTCTGCCGGATGATGCGTTTTCGGCGACAACGGAAATAGATAAAGAATACAGGAATGCGGAAGCAGTAATAAGGGAGAGACTGGCGCATGGGCTTGATTATGACAGGGCCTGTGAAGCAATACAGGTGAAGGACGAGGCATTGAGGAAGAATATTATCGAGGATATGCTTAAAGTCCTGATCTCTGAAGAACATTTCAACAGAAAGCTTTCCCTGGAGGAGATGGCCGGGAAATTAAAAATATCCGTTGAACGCCTTAAGTCTGCAAAACTGGATATGATCGAAGATGTAAAAGATGCTTCGATTAAAGAATTTTACAAGAGTCCCGGATACCCCAGGAAGTAAGAAAATCGCCTTGAGTTTACCCTGCATCGAAAATACAATAGTAAAATTCCCTGACAGTTCAACCCTGAAGTCATGCAGGCTTTTTAAGGATGCCGTTATACAGGGGATACTTTTCATGGCAGGGTCAATCGTTGGATTTAATGAATACGGCCGGCTCTGGCGTTGCAGGATTTCCGGGGAGACCGTGATAAACAGTCTCCCGTGCAAGGCTGAAAGCGAGGTGGAATTCTCCGGTGAAGGAAAACTTCTGATGTGTACCCTTTCGAGGGAGACGGAAGTAAATGGTATTCCCGTCAGGGCTGGTTCGATGGTCCTGTTTCATGAAAGCGGTAACCTATTTAAGTGTGATCCCGCCCGTGATACGACATTTGATGGTCTTCCCTTAAAATCAGGCGGTGATATCTGCTTTCTTGATAATGGCAGACCATCCGCCTTTAATATTTCCAGGGATACAATTATTAGTGGCCTGCCGTGTCTGAAGGGAACGCGGGTCTGGATACACAAAAACAGGCGGATTGCGGGCTGCACGCTTTCCCGAGGGATGGATATCCAGGGGGTAAGCTGCGGCAGGGGAAGCTTTATTGTCTTTGACGTGGACGGACTTCTTATTAACCAAAATCAGCTTAAGCAGGGGGGCCACAAAAGAATCAATGAGTAAAGTGTGTGTATTTCGCCGCGGCGAGAATCGGCTGAAACTCCAGCTTTTTTCTCAATCAATTCCGTTGTCGCCATACAGAACCCGGCAAGATACGAATTTATTTAAGGATATTATCAGGCTTTCTCTATAACATATTATTCTTAAAGAATTTTCTTGACTTTTCTTGAGTATGATGGTTTAATTTTTCATGGGATCTTCCTTGAGTCTGTCTAAAGAAGAGATGCCTTCTATTCTGGCTGTGGACGATATGCCGTCAAATCTGGAATTAATAGAGGCGATATTCCAGCAGGCCGGATACAACGTCTGCAAGGCGTCCTCCGCCTCATCCGCTCTGGAAATATACAATAGCTACCCTGTTGATATCGCAATAATTGACGTTATGATGCCGGGCATGAACGGTTTTGAATTATGCAAGATGCTTAAAAAATTAACATCCAGGCAGTATTTCCCGATCGTTCTGCTTACGGCCCTGAATGACAGCAAAAACAGAATAACGGGGTTGGAATGCGGGGCCGATGATTTTATAAGCAAGCCGTTTGATCCAGCGGAACTGATAACAAAGATAAAATCCCTCCTGAATCTGAAGGACCTCTACGAGGAGCTTGATCATTCAGAAAATATAATATTGACCCTTGTTGTCGCCATGGAGGCGAGAGACCCTTACACAAAAGGGCATTCCACCCGGGTTGGGGAATTTGCAGCAGAGTTTGCTTCATTCCTCGGACTTTCAGACAAAGACAGGGAACTGATGAAAAAGGCGGGCGTGCTTCATGATATCGGTAAAATCGGCCTCAGCGAAAGGATTTTGCGCAAGCCGGGCAGGTTGACATCTGAAGAAGTAAGAATGATCAAAAAACATACCCTGATTGGTGAGGATATCTGCCGGCCTCTTGTATCGCTGCATGGCGTATTGCCGGCGATCAGGTCTCATCATGAAAGATGGGACGGGACTGGATTTCCTGATAACCTGGCTGGAGAAGCGATCCCACTGATGGCAAGAATCCTTTCCATTATTGACGCGTTCGATGCGATGATATCGATACGGCCATATAGAGGCCGGAGGACAATCGAGAGCACGCTGGAAGTTATCGGGAATGAACGCTGTCTGGGACAGTGGGATCCCGAACTGGCAGGTGTATTCCTGAAGATGATGAATGAGATGTCGATGAAGGGATATCATTGTGTATAAGATCGCCCTGGCAGGCGGCGGTATCGGCAGTAGCGCTCTTATTTCCCTGCTGAGGGGTGATCCTAATACCAAAATCGCCGGGATTTATGAAAAGAAGCAGGACGTCCCCGGTGTTGTTCTTGCCGGACGATGGAACATCCCGGTCTTTACCGAGCTTGAAGAGCTTGTCTCCGCAGGCCCTGAAATGGTTATTAATGTAACCGGTGATCCTATGTTGAGCAATGAGATCAGGCAGGCGTTCAAAGGCGGTATTGAGGTGATCGAAGGCAGCGGCGCCAAGTTCCTGTGGGAGATAATAGAAAAACAGAAACGGTCAAAAATAGAGGCGATAAAGACGCTTTCCGACCTGAAAATCTTATATAATCTTTCTTCCAGTCTGTTCTCTGTTGATGCTGAAGAGGTCTTTTATGAAATGGTGCTTGCGAAGAGTCTGAATATCGCGGATGGACCGGCCGGTTGTATAGCGATTTATAAGGACGGCTGTTTTAAGCTGCTGGCCGCTAAAGGACTCAGCCGGAGGTTCCTGGAAGACAGGACCTGTTTTATATTGCCAGGAGGGCTCACCGGACATGTTCTTGACGGGAAAGAGCCGGCGGAAATAGTCGACACATTAAAGGCCGATCAAACGGGCTGCCCGGCGCTCCAGAGTGAAAAGATAAGGGCTGTGCTGGCGTTGCCGGTTTTAATCAACGGTGTAACCGTGGGGATATTATATCTCTACGACTTTAAGCCCAGGAGGTTTTCCCTCAGGCATAAAACATCCTTAACCATGGCCAGCGGAATCATAGCCTTTGCAATAGAAAGATACACCCTCATAAAAACACTGGAAGAATATGAATATAAAGTTGCGGGTCTTGTCGAGACCTGCAGCGATATTGTGCTGATCACGGACGCCGACGGTATCATTGTATCATGCAATGAAGCCGCAGGCAGGATGCTGGGATATTCCAGGGATGACCTGCCCGGAAGGCCGGTGACATCAATAATGGATGATAGCTCCGGTTCGCTTATGGAGACCATCGAGATGCAGACCTGTATCAGGGGATACGCTATCAAGGTCATTGATTCCAACGGCGGTAAAACCGGCCTCAAACTCAATGCATCCATGCTGAAGGACCGGGTCTCTTCTCATCCCGGAACGGTTTTTGTTTTTTATATGGAAAAGGAAGAGCTTGAAGTAAGAAACGCTCTGGAGAAAAAGCTTCTGCGGAGGACGGAAGAACTTCAGAGGACGAACAAAGAACTCCAGAAGATGAACCAGAGAAAAGGTAAGTTTATCGCCAACATAAGCCATGAGTTGAGGACCCCTCTTAATTCGATAATCGGGTTTTCTAACATACTGGAGGAGAAAACATTCGGTCCGCTGACAGAGACACAGGAACGATATCTAAAGAATATTCATTCCGCCGGGAAGCATCTCCTTGAACTCATTAGCAATATGCTTGATATCGCAAAGATAGAATCCGGCAAATACGAGATGCTTTATGAAACATTCCGGGCGGAGGACCTCCTGGAGGAAGTGCTTGGTATAATGCATCCCCTGGCGCACGACAAATCCATCACAATGGATATGCAAAAAGGAGAAGACGTGGACCTGATAACGGCAGACAGGGTAAAAATAAAACAGATTTTGTATAATCTGCTCTCAAACGCGATAAAATTTACCGCCGCACACGGCCGCATCGGCATTAAAGTCATATATGAGAAAGCCGGCAAGGGAAACATTATCTGGCCGCATTCCGGAAATGAATTCCTGAAGTTTTCAGTCTGGGACACAGGGCAGGGGATTAGTCCCGGCGACAGAGAAAGAATTTTCGATGAATTTGAGCAGGTTGATACCTCCCTCTCCAGGGAGTCCGGCGGCGCCGGACTGGGACTGTCATTATGCAGAAAACTCGTGGAGCTGCATGGAGGTGAAATTACTGTCGAAAGCGAGCCTGGAAAGGGGAGCACATTTGTGTTTACATTGCCCGTTACATCTCAGGGAGAAGAAACAGCGCATGAGGAAGTCGAGGCGGTAAGCCTTAATTTCCCATGGATGAAGGAAAATGCCCCGTTAATTCTCGCGGTAGAGGATGATGTCGCAACCGCCGAGATTCTTACATATCATCTGACCCAGGCAGGCTATAAGGTTGCACATGCCTTTAATGGAGACGATGCCGTGGAAAAGGCCAGAAAGATGAGGCCGTTCGCGATCACACTCGACGTTATGCTATCTAAAAAAGACGGGTGGGAGGTGTTGCAGGAACTTAAGACCGACCCCCGGACTTCGGATATTCCAGTGATAATACATTCGATTGTAGACAATAAAGAACTTGCCTTTGCTCTCGGCGCAACGGATTATCTCATGAAGCCCCTTGACAAGGACCTTCTCCTGTCAAAACTGGAAGAGATTAATATATCAAAGGGCAAGCATGTTATCCCGACATCGATCCTTGTAATCGAATCCGACGAGAAGGTTACAAACTATTTCAGGGAGATATTCGAACCACAGGGATTTCTTATATATACCGCCATGGAAGGGAGACGGGGGCTCGAGCTTGCCGCCGCCCTGCGTCCAGGCCTTATACTTATGGACTTTACACTCCCGGACATGCTCGGGTTCGATGCTGTTAAGGAATTAAAGGAAAATCCATCAACAGAGGATATACCGATTTTTATACTTACGGAGCGTGATATTTCAGTAGAAGACAGATTGTCCCTTGTCGGCAAGATCGAACGTATTGTGAGAAAACATGCATTTGACACAAAGGGGTTGATCGACCATATAAAGGACCTCGAAATACTTTATCCCAAACGCGCGGGACTTATTGATGCTCAGACCGAGCTGTTCAACCACAGATATTTCCAGATAAGGCTTGCCCAGGAGGTGGAGAGGGCGACCAGGTACAAACTGCCATTGAATCTTGTGCTGATAGATATCGACTTCTTCGGAAAATATATTTACGACCATGGAGAATATTACGGCAATATCGTCTTGAGCAAGGTTGCGGATCTTCTCAGGAAAAATGTGCGTGGCTCGGACATTGTTGTACGCTATGGAGGTGACTCCTTTATCGTAATCCTTCCAAATACGGTTATTACGGCAGCGCTTTCGCTGAGCAACAGGTTTAATGCTATTATTAAAAATTACCCTTTTCTGCATGAAGAGACCCAACCAAAAGGGAAGCTGACCGCAAGCGTCGGGCTTGTATTTCTTGATGGCCATACCACGGAGGAATTTATATTATGCGCCGAAAAGGCTTTGACTGTCGCAATTCACAAAGGCGGCGACAGAGTTGAGATTTATGAAAGAGAGAATGAGGAACCGGACAAGGCCGGGCTATAATGAATACGCCGATGTTATTAAAAGTCCTTTGGGTGACATATA
>JAYWMP010000117.1:0-16328 GCA_035873255.1 Nitrospirota bacterium | reverse complement strand
TCGATGTCTAGAGGTTGGCTATTTTTCAAAAACATAATATACTTTAATTAAATCATTACGGGGGAAAATAATTATTCATCGGAGGGCATAATGGAGAAAAATAATTATTCGTCGTCTTACATTGCCGGAATTGGGATCGGGTTGTCCCTCCTGGCAACCTTTTACATCACCGGCTGGGGGCTGGGGGCATCAAGCCCCTTTTCCATATTCGCCGCTGTCGGCCTGGAACGTCTCAACCCGTCATACGCAGGCAGCCTTGAGTATTTTTCGAGATACCTGAACACCCCGTCGCCGCTGCAAGACTGGGTGGTTTTTGAAATCATGGGTCTCTTCCTTGGCGCGCTCGCGGGCGCGTTGTTGAGTAACAACTTCAGTCTTCAGTTCGACAGGGGTAAGAATACAGGGAAGATGACAAGACTGATAACAGTCTTCGCCGGCGGCATGCTGATCGGTTTCGCGGCCAGGCTCTCAAGGGGCTGCACCAGCGGGGTTGCCCTGTCCGGCGGCTCGCAGCTCGCGGTATCAGGCTTTCTCTTTGTAATAGCGATGTTTGTGAGCGGTTTTCTCTCGGCGGCGATTTTCAGGAGGTTATGGTTATGACGGCGCCATTATACGCATACGGGATGTTTAACGAGAACACAAGCCTGGTGTTCGCCATATTCTTAGGTTTTATCTTCGGCCTTTTTCTTGAAAGAGGCGGGCTCGGCAACCCTCATAAGCTGACCGGGGTTTTCTACCTGCGTGACTTCACTGTCCCAAAGGTCATGTTCACCGCCATTCTTGTTGCTGCAACCGGATTATATCTCTTGTCGGACATGAAGCTCCTGGACATGAGCAGGATATGGATAGTTCCAGCTTTCTTCTGGCCCCAGATCGCGGGTGGCGCCCTGTTCGGCGTCGGCTTTTTTGTCAGTGGATATTGTCCTGGGACCGCCATCGCCGGCTTTGCATCTGGAAGAATAGATGCGCTGGTCTGCATGCTTGGGATTATCGCGGGGTCCCTGCTCTTTGCGGTCGTCTTCCCGGCGGTTGATGGATTCTATATGTCCACGCCCATGGGAGGGACGACGCTTCCGCAATTACTGCAATTAAACCACTGGTATGTAATCGGCTTTCTGGTTCTCTTTGCGGCGGGAATGTTCTATCTTATGGAAAGGTCCGAAAAAAACGGGTGAAAACACTTACAGTTTACCGAGCAGGCCGGCCATGTCTATGCCCTTGTCCTCCATAGCTGAGTATTTTTTGTACTGGAAGCAGGAAGTGATAACTTTTTTAACATAGTTTCGGGTCTCGGCATAAGGGATGTCCTCGATGAATTCATCGGTTGACCTGTAGTCACCCTGGAGCCGCCATTCCCTGACGATACTTTCACCGGCGTTGTATGCCGCAAGGACATACGCTAATGTGTCAAATTCTTTGAACAGGTTCTTAAGATAATATGACCCCAGATAGATATTGGTCCCTATTTCATTTATCTGCGAAACATTATTTATGCCGAGGTTCAGTTCCCTGTCCAGGCGGTAGGCCGTCCGGGGCATAAGCTGCATAAGCCCAAGCGCCCCCGCGACTGATTTTGCGTCGGCGTCAAAGCGGCTCTCCTCTCTTATTACGGAAAGCACGACAAAAGGGTCTATATCGTATTTTCGTGATGCCCGCTCAATAACATCCCAGAATGCAAGGGGATACCAGAAACTGTGAAGGTTTCCGGCATACGGTCTTCTCGCCGCGAGTTTTATCGCGTAATTGAATTCTCCAAGCTCCTGAAATTTCAGAATAAATGATATTATTTCCTCTGGAGAACCGATCTTCTTTGACAAGGCTATCAATTCTCCTGTTGCTTCCTCATGCATGCCCAGTGACTGAAGCGCTTCAATACGTTCGAAGCTTCCCGGCCCACGACCGCCGGCAGGAGGGTTAATCACCATGTTATCAGGTAGAACGCGCCCGGCAATTTTCTTCCTGCTTTTTGCGTAGGAGAGAACGCCGTAAAAATTATTGTCCATTTTCATGAGTGAATCATAGATGGCCGCAGCATCGCCGCCGAGGGCCTCGATACTCTTTGCCCGCCAGTAAAGATATTTCGGTCGCTTATATTCAGCGTATAACCCGGCGAAGACCGTGGTCGATTTTTTATATTCTCCCGAGAGATAATTCGTCCATCCGATTCCCCACATTGCGTCTTCTTTTTCCAGAGGATATTTTTTCAGGACATCATTGTAGATGATCAGGGCGTTTTTATAGTCTTTCTCCCTCCGTTTATCAGAGGCGACAGCCACAAACAGGCTGCCGGCCTTCCTGCTATTGCTTTCCACAAGCTGGTTAAGCGCCTCTTCAAACCCCTGCCTGTCACCCGCCCGGTATAAGGAACGGGCCCTGGAATACAGCTCGCCTATAGTGCCGTATATTTCCGCGGCTTCCCTGTATTTCTTCTGCCGGAAAAGCACAAGGCCGAGCTTCTTAAGTATGGCGTCCCTTTTCCCGCCGTCGTCCAGCAACAGGGCCTTCCTCAGGTCGCGTTCCGCCGCCCCGAATGCATAATTTTTCATCAGGTTCGAGGCCCTTTCAACCAGGTCACCGGATTTTATCTCCTCCGGCGTCAATTCAGCATACGCCGATTCCGATAAAGCGCCCGCCCCTTTATATATCTCTTTAAATACAGCCGCGGCCCCGGCCTTTTCCCCGGTTTCTTTAAGATATCGGCCATAAGAAAAAGAGATCTCCTCGGTTCCGGGGTAGTCCCTTAAAAACGACTCGTACAGCCGCGGAATATCCCCTTTTGAGTCCCCGGTCTCCTCTGCCTCCCTGATTTCATACATCTTCGCTTTTTTCCTCAGGGGTGAAAGAGGCGCCTCCCTGAGCAGTCTCCGGATCGCATCCAGCGCCTTCCCGTGTTCTCCCAGCTCATGGTGGGCCTCGGAGAGATATAACAACGCGTAGTCCTGAAGCAGTCCGAACTCTTTCTCCGCCATCGAAAATTCTTTAACTGCCTGGGCGTAACGGCCGGCGTCAAGGTCATTTTTGCCGTTTTGAAAGTATTCTCTGCCTGTAAAATCCCTGGCGGAGAGGAGATCAACACCTGAAATCAGGATACAAAAAAGTGAGATAACGAGACAGGCGGCAACCGGGAGCCGGGAGCCGGGAGGCAATTTATGTCCCGAGGATATCTTCATATTTATTCTTCCTGCTTCCTGCCTGCTATTTTTATAATAGACGAAGCTTTTCCTTTAGGCAAACTTTCCATACGGCCCGTCCGCCCGCGAATAGAATATTTTTTTATTGCTATGGTATATTCTGACTATGATTAAAGATCTCAGGCTCCACGGCAGTATCGGCCCGGTGGATTATTTCGCATTTGTTACCGGCATGAACATACACAGCACATATTTCCATGAAGAGAAACCTTCACGTATAAGATTTTTCTCACCGGGCAATGAACTCATTATTTCAGAACGCGGCATAAGTTACAGTGGCACGGGCGGAAGTTTCTGTGAATACGGGTTCGGTGTTGAGGAGTCTGTAAAGGATATGAAAAAACCGGACATCTTAAACCGACTGATAATGTTCGGCGCATTTCCCGATAGCAACGAACGGGTTGTCTTTACGAATAACATCCAGGGCGAGGAGACCTTTTACAGAATATTCCTGCAGGGACACGCGGTGAAAAATTACTACTTCATCGTTTCATCCGAATTTAAGGGAGATTTTAAAGACCGGCAGAAACAGATATTGAAATCCGCCGGAAAATTTCTTAAAAGAACGGATCTACCGGCCGGCGACAGGGACACCGAACTGCTCGACAGTTTGTACGCCGAACTGAATGAAAAACGATCGACTCTCTATATCTTCAAACTGATCAACAGGGGAAACAGGGAATACTACGACGCTTTTAGAAGTTTTTACCTGAAAAACAGGAAGCTCGGTGTCCAGGAAGAACTCTTCCTTGAAGAGATAGTATCAAGAAACAACATTGACAGTTATCAGCGGGAGAGAATGAAGATAGATATTATGTACAGACAGCCGGAAAACAGGGCCATTGTTGATGAATACAAGGACATTCTTATAAATGGACTCCAAAAGGAGATTCTGCATTCTTCCGAACATGCAAGGCTGAACAGGCTCAGGACTCTGGGCATAAGAAATAATATATCGGTCATCCTGTTTGATACCCTCGACAGACTGTTGTTGAAGGGAAAGAACGTTCAGGCGGATGAAGAACCGGGATACGTGAATGAAGCGCGGTCTATTCTGGAGAATCTCTTCTTCAGCGACTCCTCCCTCAAGCAGCATATTATAAAAGAAGATATTGTACGGCTGATAAAGGCAAACAACAAGGCTTGTTCCCTGAATGAAAAGGGGTTTGAGAAGGTGCTCCTGGACATAGGAAAGGCCTGTGACGACCTCTCACGCGAGACAGACGACTTCAGTGTTCTGGAGGAATTCAGTTCTCTTGTGACTTACTTTGACAGATATGACAATGTTCGGGCGATGCTCGGCAATCTGGCCTTCATGAAAAACCCTGAATTCAGGGAAGACGCTTTAAGGAGCCTGCTCGGGAACAAAAAGGCGTTTGATGAGCTGGACGACTGCCTCTTCCATTCCGTGTTTATTAAAGAGCTGTATAGAAATAAATATATAACGGGCTATGGAAAACGCAAGATAGAGCTGGTCGTAAAGGGCCTTGACAACATAAAACATGGCGAGGCGGCCTTTAAGGACGTTATTAAGGACCTGAAGTTGCTGGTGGAGGAAGAGAACTTATACTCCCGGATCTATTCGGCGTTAAAAGAAAATCTCAGGAGCTTTGTCCCCGGTCTCGAAGTCAGGGGAGGGCGGGACCAGGTCAGGACTGAAATAGAAAAGAATTTATCCGAAGACGGGCCGCAGGCTGAAATTCCGGTCGAGCTTTTTGAAAAGGTATTTGTTGATCTACGCAAGGAATCGATATATCTGAACCAGATACTTCCCCGGATAATACAGAACAAAGATACCGCCCTCAGGGAAGACTTTCTTCGGAACAGCGGGCTTGACCGTTTCTTGATTGAATCGCTCGAACAGGCATACCTGGCGCAGAGAGGACATGACAGGCTGTTTCCTGAAAAATTAACCGGGGATAATCCATTGCGGGAGTTGGAGGCGGCGAGCGGATTTGAACCGCTGCATAAAGGTTTTGCAGACCTCCCCCTTAGCCACTTGGGTACGCCGCCATTTGAATAAGATCCGGAGATTCCTATCTATTATATCACTAAATACAGTCTGAACTGGAGCGGGAAACGGGATTCGAACCCGCGACCCCAACCTTGGCAAGGTTGTGCTCTACCACTGAGCTATTCCCGCATTCTGTTGTTAAAATTCAAGAGATTACATCCGGTCTTCAGATTACTCTTAACTTGCCTGTAGTTAATAATATATAATTATACATACTAATTTAAAAAGGAATTTTTTGTCAATATGTTAACTCCTGATTTTGATGAATTTAGAAGGCTCTCTGAAGAGTCAAACTTAATCCCTGTTTACAGGGAAATCCTCGCGGATACGGATACGCCGGTAACGGCTTTTCTAAAACTTGGGGGTTCTCCCTCCTTTCTCCTGGAGAGCGTGGAGGGAGGCGAAAAATGGGCAAGATACTCCTTTCTCGGCGCCCGTCCTTCAAAAATAATAAAAGGCTCCGGACAAAGAGTCGAGATCATAAGCAACCGGGCTGCGCCGCAGACCCTTGAAGTCGACAACCCCATGGATATCATTAAAAAGGAAATATCCATGTACAATCCGGCGGAGGTGAGCGGTCTTCCAAGGTTTTACGGAGGACTTGTCGGCTATATGGGATATGATATGGTCAGGTTTTTTGAGAATATACCCGAGGCTAAAAAAGATGGAATCGGCCTGCCCGACTTTTTCTTCATGCTAACGGATACAATATTGATATTCGATAACCTGGAGCAGAAGATCAAGGTCATATCCAACGCCCATCTTGACGGACAGGGACCCGTGGAGGCTTACAGGGAAGCTGAACATAAGATCGATGACATTATATCCAGGCTCCGAAAGCCTTTTGCCGTCGCAAAATCCGGCTGCGTGGGAGAACCAAAAGAATTCAGTTCAAACTTTTCCGCGGATGATTTCCGGGCCTGCGTCGAGAAATCCAAGGATTATATAATGGCGGGCGACATAATCCAGGTGGTATTATCACAGCGGTTCGAACGCCCGACATCAACAGAACCCTTTGATATTTACAGGGCGCTGCGCGTAATCAATCCCTCTCCTTACATGTATTTTCTGAACACCGGCGACGCGCAGATCGTGGGGTCTTCTCCCGAGGTGCTTGTAAGGGTAGAAGATGGAAACATTGTGCTCCGTCCGATTGCCGGCACCAGGAAAAGGGGGGAGACGGAAGACGGGGACACGGCGCTGGAGAAAGAGCTGAGAGCAGACCCGAAAGAGATCGCCGAACATATCATGCTTGTGGACCTGGGCCGGAACGATGTCGGTAGAGTAGCGAAAACCGGTTCGGTGAAGGTAACTGAACTGATGTCGGTAGAAAGGTACAGCCATGTTATGCACCTGGTCTCTAATGTCGAAGGCGGCCTCAAAGAAGGGCTTGACTCATTTGACGTGCTGTCGGCATGCTTCCCGGCAGGGACTGTGACCGGCGCTCCGAAGGTAAGGGCGATGGAGATTATAGCGGAGCTCGAACCGGAAAGCAGGGGGCCGTACGCCGGCGCCGTCGGATATTTCAGCTATTCCGGCAACATGGATACGTGTATTACAATCAGAACGCTTATAATAAAAGACGGCAGGGTATACGTCCAGTCAGGCGCGGGCATAGTCGCCGACTCAGTGCCGGAGAATGAATACCTGGAGACTGTTAACAAGGCGAAGGGAATGATGAAGGCGGTGGATATGGCTGAAAAAGGACTGGGCTGAGCGGCGGAAGCACCGGAACCGTCTTGCGATAAAGCGGACAATGGATTTTACGCAGCACTAAAGCAAATAATTAAGCCGGAGGATAGAGGAAGCGGAACATGTTATTAATGATAGACAATTATGATTCATTTACATACAATCTGGTCCAGTATTTTGGTGAGCTTGGAGAAGAGATACGGGTTTTCAGAAACAACAGGATCACCATCGGGGAAATAGAAAAAATGGCCCCGGACAGGATCGTGATATCACCCGGACCCTGCACACCCAGGGAGGCGGGAGTCTCGGTTGAAGTGATCAGACATTTTGCGGGAAAAGTACCTGTCCTTGGTGTATGTCTCGGACATCAGTCCCTGGGGGCGGCATTCGGCGGCGAGATCATCCGCGCCCCGAGACTGATGCATGGAAAGACTTCCCTTATACACCATGACGGCGGAACACTGTTCAAAGGCCTGCCGAACCCTTTTGAGGCCACCAGATACCATTCCCTCGTCATCAGGAAAGAGACCCTGCCGGAATGCCTCGAGATAACGGCCTGGACCGATACCGACGAGATTATGGGTGTCAGGCATAAAGAATTTGTTGTCGAGGGTGTCCAGTTCCATCCTGAATCAATACTGACCACTGTCGGAAAAGATTTATTGGGGAACTTCTTAAAGCTCCATCAAAAGTAGGCCTCGCAACAGGCGGAACAGTTATCAATTGACTGCGACCGTCTTCAGGGATTATCATAAACGGCTATGCTGCAACCGGAAAAACAACTCGAAATCATAAAAAGAGGCGCTGTCGAGATCATCAGCGAAAAAGAACTCCTTCAGAAACTTGAGAAGTCGTTTCAGGAGAAGGCGCCTCTCAGGATCAAGGCGGGTTTCGACCCCACCGCCCCTGACATACACCTGGGGCATACCGTCCTTCTCGAAAAGATGCATCAGTTCCAGCAACTCGGGCATGAAGTAATCTTCCTCATCGGAGATTTCACCGGCATGATAGGTGACCCGACCGGAAGGTCCGAGCTGAGAAAACCGCTGACAACGGAAGAGGTCGAAAGGAATGCCGAAACATATAAGACACAGGCATTCAGGATTCTCGACAGTGAAAAAACCAGGATAGTCTTTAACAGTGAATGGCTGGGTAAAATGGACGGCCTCGAGATTGTCAGGCTCGGGGCGATGCAGACCGTCGCGCGGATGCTCGAAAGGGATGATTTCAAAAAAAGGTTCAAAAACCGGCAGGACATAAGCATACTCGAATTTTACTATCCCCTGTTTCAGGCATATGACTCTGTGGCCCTCCGTGCGGACGTGGAACTCGGCGGCACGGACCAGAAGTTCAACCTGTTGATGGGCAGGACGATGCAGAGGAAGATGGCGGTGGAGGAGCAGGTTGTTCTAATGATGCCACTGCTTGAAGGACTTGACGGGGTAAATAAAATGAGCAAAAGCCTCGGAAATTATATAGGCATAAACGAGCCCGCCGAAGAGATATTCGGGAAGATAATGTCTGTAAGCGATGAATTAATGCTGAGGTATTACGAGTTGCTGAGCCGTATATCCCTGGATGAACTCAAGCATTTAAAGGAAGAGCTGGGCAGCGGCGGCGTGCACCCTAAAAAGGCAAAGGAAGACCTTGCGCTCGAGATAGTGGAAAGGTATCATGGAAGAGATGAAGCAGCCCGGGCAAAAGAGGTCTTCGTGCGTATTTTCAGGGACAAGGGCGTCCCCGAAGAAATACCGGTGTATGAAATCGCATGGGACGGAGATGAGATCTGGGTGCCGCAAATAATGAAGCTCTCGGGTCTTTCCAAAAGCACTGGAGAAGCGATAAGACTCATCAGGCAGGGCGGGCTGAAAATAGATGACAGGAAAACAGACAATCCCGACACGAAACTTTCACGAGGGGAGTACATCTTTAAGGTGGGAAAAAGAAAATTCCTCAAAATTAAGGCACTGTGAACGGTGATTATGAAATAGTTTACAGGCTCCTTCTCGGCACTCTGCTCGGAGGGATTATCGGGTTCGAACGTCAGACACACGGAAGACCGGCGGGCTTCAGGACGCAGCTGCTTGTCTGTGTCGCCTGTGTGCTGTTAATGCTGATTTCAGATCATTATTACTCGATGAATGCCACGGGAGCAGGTGGGGCGGGTTATGTAAGGTTCGACCCCACAAGGATCGCCGCGGGCGCCATGACCGGCGTGGGCTTTCTGGGCGCCGGGGTTATACTCAAGACCGGACTCTCAATCCAGGGACTGACAACAGCGGCCTGCATATGGATTGTGGCGGCGATCGGGCTTGCGATCGGGGCCGGGCAATATGTGGCGGGTGTTTCAGGATTCCTGATCACGTTCTTCTCTTTATGGGTCCTGCGTGCCGTGGAGGCCAGAATTCCCCGCCTGACCTATAAATATATAACACTGGTTACCGACGAATCAGGCGACGAAGAGGCTGTAACCGCGCTCTTCGAAAAGAGAGGGTTCGAGATAAGCATGATGAATTATGAGATCGAATTTTCCCGGCAGGAAAAGACTTTCCTGTTCAGAGTCTCTTCCCGGAAGGATATCCCGGTAAAAGACATCATGGAATCGACATCACGCCTCGGTTTTGTAAAACAGCTGAAAATCAAGGGATGATATAATCCGTATTATGCATATCGATGATTACAGATTCGGGAAAATCGTCATAGACGGACAGACCTATTCCTCCGACGTTATTATCTACCCGGACAGGGTTGACCCGTCATGGTGGAGAAAGGAAGGCCACAATCTTCAGGAAGCGGACATCGTAAAGATTGTAAGCGCCAAACCCGACATCCTCGTAATCGGGACGGGAAATTCCGGCGTTATGCGGGTACCGGAGAAAACTAAAAAGTTCATCGAATCAAATGGAATCAGGGTCTATATAGAGAAAACCGGAAAGGCGGTGGAGATATTCAATAGTCAGCCTGCGGACAAAAAGACTGCCGGGGCTTTTCACTTAACCTGTTAACCCTCCCTAAGGCAGGAGCCCTGCAACTCTTCACATTCCTTAAGTAAGAGAAAGCAATCCATAGTCAATCTGATTCACCGCAGACCGGCCAGGTGATTATACGCTTATGGAATCAACGCTCTGCTATCCCGAGCTTCTTGATCTTCCTGTAGAGCGTGGCGAGATCCACACCAAGGCTCGCCGCCGTCTCCTCCTTATTCCAGTCATGGTCCTGCAGGGCCTCTTTTATAATCTTCTCTTCGAAAGAGTCCATTTTGTCCTTCAGTGTCCGCAAGCCTTTCCCGGTCCCCTGGGCCTTCAGCTTTTCAGGAAGTTCATCCAGCCCCAGCATTTCAGAGCCGGCAAGCACCACCGCCCTTTCTATCACATTGCTCAGTTCCCTGATATTTCCCGGCCATGCATAATTATTCAGGACCTCCATGGCTTCATCGGTTATCCCTGTAATTTTTTTACTGTTCTCCCTGCTGTACTTCCCGATAAAATGATGCACCAGCACTTCTATGTCCTCTTTTCTCTCTCTCAGGGAAGGTATCCTTATTTCGATGACATTAAGCCTGTAGTAAAGGTCTTCCCTGAACAAGCCTCTTGCTATCTGTTCTTCGATATTCCTGTTGGTCGCCGCTATAAGTCTCACATCCACATACCTCGGCTTGGTATCGCCGACAGGAAGCACCTCCCCTGTCTCCAGGACCTTCAGCAATTTGGCCTGCAGACCCAACGGCATATCGCCTATCTCGTCAAGAAAAAGAGTGCCCTGGTCAGCCATTGTAATAAGTCCCTTTTTGTCGGACGCCGCACCCGTAAAAGCCCCTTTCCTGTAGCCGAACAACTCGCTTTCAAGCAGGGTTTCAGGGATTGCGGAACAGTTTATTGATATGAACGGCCTGTCCTTTCTCTGGCTGTTGGAATGCACAAGCTCCGCAATCAGGCCTTTGCCGGTCCCGCTCTCTCCCAGGATCAGTATACTGCTCCTGGCAACCACAACCTTTTCAAGCACATCGAAGACTTTCTTGATCTTGGGGGATATTCCGACAAACTCCCTGCTGCCGAACTGCTGGCTGAGCTGCTGCCTCAGCACAAGATTTTCGAACAGAACCTTCTTGTGCTCCAGAAGCCTTCTGACGGTCATCTTTACGTCTTCATTGATGAAAGGCTTCACTATATAATCGCTCGCGCCTTTTTTCATGGCTTCAACCGCCGACTCCACAGATGCAAAGGCAGTCATAATAATCACTATGAGATTAGGGTTCATCTCAAGCGCCCTTTCAAGCACCTGCATCCCGTCTATCTCCTCCATCTTCAGGTCGCTGATCACAAGATCGAAGTCCCCGGATTCTATCTTTTTCAGGGCATCCCGGCCGCTATATGCGGTTGTTACTTTATACCCCTCTCTCGAAAGCAGAAATTCAAGCGCCAGACAGATATCTCTTTCATCGTCTACAACCAGTATTTTGTATGTATCAGTTTTCATAATACGGCAACCTCACCTTAAAAATCGTCCCGCCACCGGGTTTATTCTCAACCAGGATATCGCCCTGGAAACTCTTGATAATACTGTAACTCACGGCAAGTCCCAGCCCGGTCCCTTTCTCCTTCGTCGTAAAAAACGGATCGAATATCTTTTCCAGATGTTCAGTCGAAATTCCAGGGCCGGAGTCGGAAAACGATATCTCCACATATTTTTCAGACTTGCCTGCTGTTATATCAAGACTGCCCCCGTTCGTCATCGCATCCGCGGCGTTCAGGATAATGTTCATGAATATCTGGATCAACTGGGTCTCATCCGCCCGGACATCAGGCAGCCCCACGGGCATGTCGATGTTTATCTTTATGTCCTTCATCCTTTTATCATACCTGACAAGCTCAAGGGTCAAATCCACGAGTTGACGCGGATCGTGAAATTTCAGGTCTGGAGCAGTGGTCCTGGAAAAACTGGACATCTGCCTCACGATATCAGTGATCCTGTTAATATGTTTCGCTATCGTATCAAGGCTCTCTTTGGTGAAATCGTCAAAATCCATCTCCCTTAAAATCTGGACGTACGAAGAGATGGAAGTAAGGGGATTGCCTATCTCATGCGCGACACCGGCGGAAATCCTCGCCAGGGCGGAAAGTTTTTCTGAATGCATCATCTGTTCCTCCATCTTCTTCATCTCGGTAATGTCCTGTATGAGCACAAGGGCCTGGACACTCCCGTCATGCCCGACGAGCGGGGTTGATGTTATCTGGAAAAAGCCTTTTCTCCGGCCAAAGTCCCGGAAGACAACCTCCTGGGTCATCCTGTTGTCGACTATGCATTGCTGTATTTCACCGTCCCCGTATATGTCATCCAGAGAGATATCCTCGATCCGGTCTTTACCGAGCCACGCCTTCAGTGTCCTGTTTACCCAGGTAATCTTCCTGCTGCTGTCCATAAGAAACAGTCCCGCCTCAAGTGTCTCTACAATCGCGGCGAGCTTCTCTTTCTCATTCCGCAGTTCATTGGTGCGCTCCCTGACGATATCTTCAAGTCCTGCGGCATAATTTTTCAGCTCTTCCCTGAGGTTCACCTCTTCGGTAACGTCGCTGCTCGACAGTATGATCCCCGAAACTTCCCCGTGGAGAACAAGCGGATTCAGACTGATATTGAGATGCAGGGTCTGACCCTGTCTTGTATAATGATAATTACTCAGCCTGTGGCTTTTTCCCTTAAGACACATTTCGAGAACGCCCTTCAGCATGGTTCGCTCTTTTTCGCCGGCCATGGGAAAGACATCAAAAAAACTTTTGCCGACAACTTCTTCCTTGATATGTCCGCAGAGCCTTTCATGGGCTGAATTTATTGTCCTTATTGTCATGTCCCTGTCGAGCACCATGATTTTCGACTCCGTGCTTTCGAGCAGGTTCTCAAGGTAATCCTTTGCCTGCAGGATCTCTTTTTCGAGATGTCTCTGTGTCTCAAGATGTATCGCCTTCTCTTCAGCCTTGATCCTCTTGCGGTTAATCAGTGTGATGGCGAACCCGCCTATAACCGTTGCGATAAAGATTGAGATAACCAGCAGAGAATGAAGCTTCATACTCTTCCTTATACTGAAGGTAACTTCTGAATACGGTATCGAGACACACACAATCCATGACATCTGCGCGATCCTGGCCTTCGAAAATGCGATGAGCTTATCTTCTCCGTATGGGGCGATATATGAGCTGAAACCGATATCTCCGCTTCCGAGTATCTTCTTTTCGACCTCGAATGATTTGTGACAATCGAAACAGGAACTGTCGGCCTTGTTAAGGTTCTTTCCGACCATTGTGGGCTGGGTGGGATGATATAACAATGTGCCGCTGCTGTCCATCATCCATGCGTGCCCCCTGATGCCGGCCCTGATAGGCGCCAGGAACTTCTGGTTTACGGCATTGATCATTATCTCAACCAGTAGAACCCCCTTTCCTTTCGGTCCTTCTATCGGTGTAAGCAGCACAACTTTTCTATCATCGGCAAGCTGGTCCACAAAAACCACCTTGCCCGGTTTCGTCTTTTTAGCGATCTTCAGCAGTTCCAGATCTCCGGCGCTTACCGGCTCCGCCAGGGAACTGTATTTTAATTTTCCCCTGATATCCAGGATCTTAAGATTTATATATGGGTCCTCTCTTGAGGCGTAAAAAGTTTCATTAACAAACGCCTCCATATTCCGCTCGTCAAGGCCCCTCTCCGACAAAAGCCTTGCGAAAGACAGGGCCTCGTCTTCGATATGCTGCATTTCATCCTCTATGTTTTTGGCGATTGACTTTGCGATAAGCAGCTGCTGTTTATTAAACTGCTCCGCCATTTCGCTCTGATAGCTCTGCTGGAAAAATATATTAAGCGTTATAATAAGGGAAATAATAAAAATTCCCAGGATAAACAGAAATAAATTAATCCTCAACGCCTTTTTTCACTCCTCATCCTGTTGAACGGGTCCGGTAAAACGCAGGCGAGTTTTTCTCTGATCTTTTTCCGGTGAGTGCCTTCCCAGTAGACCCTGCCGCAGTCTCCGCATCTTGAGAAGTCATTGAAGTTGTGGTATACGAAATCCGGGATATACTCCTTTATCTCCATCTTTTGAGAAACCCTGTAGAGCTCCCCGTTGCAGGCGGCACACCTGGACGACCTGGCGTTCCCGCCGAAATTCAGCCTGGCTTTCATTTCAGCGAGCTGACCGGATATGTCATCGGATTCGATAAAAATACAGTCCCTCAATCTCCTGTCTTTAGCAAGCCGTGTGTCCCTGGTAAGCACTGTCCTCTCCTTCTCCATGGCAATCCCTATAAGCTCCCTGTCATCGATATCAGGATAATACAATACATCAAAGCCAAGCAGTCTAAGCCACTTTGCAAGCCTCCCCAGCATGGCGTCCGCTATGAATTTCATTTTTATCCTGTAAACAAAACAGCCTGGTCCTCAGATAAAAAGTCGCGTTATACCTTATTATAATAACAGACAACAGGAAAAACCAGCCAACCCGCCCGCCGGATTCCCCTGTTCACACGATAAAATCCGGTGTGATACAATGAATGATGCTGGAATTACTGAAAATCTCCCTGACTTTTTTTATAATCCTGTTCCTGCTGCGCAAAAAGATCAGGATCGGCTATGTTATGCTGATCGCGTCCGTGGCTCTTTTCGCGCTCTATTCGATGAATATTGCGGCCATTGTTGCAGCCATAAAGAATACAGCGACAAACAGAATTACCCTGACCCTGCTTCTGGCCCTGTCATTAATCAGGATGTTCGAGCTGATACTCAGGGAAAACAATGTGCTTTCGACCATGATGTCGAGCGTAAAAAATTATTTCAGGAGCAGAAGGGCAGTCATCACATCAATGCCTTTACTGATAGGAATGCTGCCCTCGCTGGGAGGCGCATACTTTTCCGCGCCGATGGTAAAAGAGGCGGTCACCGGCTTGAAGATGAGCCAGGAGGAGAAGGCATTTATAAATTACTGGTTCAGACATCCATGGGAATACATTCTGCCGCTGTACCCCGGAATACTGCTCGCTTCCGCAATAGCGGACATTCCCCTCTATAATCTTATACTGGCCAACATGCTTTATGCGTTCACACTGATAGCCACCGGTTTTACATACAGCATGAGAGGACTGGGCAGGCAGGCGGCCCCCGCAAAGGCGGACGTTAAGCCAAAGAAGTCAGGACGGATAAGCAGAAGGGAAGGGGCGAGTTTTCTGCCGATTCTGGCCGTGCTCCTCCTGGTTGTCGTCGCCCGGATAGAGCTCCACTACGCACTCCTGATTACAACCATCCCCCTGCTAATTATGTATAAGTACCCGGCAAAAGAAGTCCTGCGTATCACCAAACACGGATTCGCGGTGGATGTCATTGTGCTGATCTTCGGGGTCATGCTCTTTAAAGAGACGATGGAGGCCTCGGGCGCTGTAAGAAATCTGAGCGGCTTTTTCGTAGAGCAGGGCGTCCCAGCCCTACCGATAATATGTATTCTTCCGTTTGTAGCCGGCCTTTTAACAGGCATAACCGTGGCCTTTGTCGGCAGCACCTTTCCGCTCCTGATAAGCATTGGCGGAGAGGCGTCGCTTCCAGTCATATCCCTTGCGTTTGCCGCGGGTTTTATCGGCGTGCTTTTGTCTCCGGTACATCTCTGTCTCATCCTGACAAAAGAATATTTCAGGGCGGATATGTGGGGAATCTATAAAAAAATGATACCGGCATGCGCTATCATTTTCGCGGCTGCTTTCCTGGAATACATCCTTTTAAAATAAACCCGGGGAATATTCCCGCTCCGCCCCCGGGGGTTAAAATTTTGTAAGTCCCTTCACCTCAAATCATCCAGTACGGCAACAGATAAATCCGGGTTTTCCCTTCTTCCAATATATCGGCATCCTCAAATCTTCCAACAAGCACTCCGACTTTTTCTTTCTCCTTTGCAAAAAAACTTCTGATACCTTTCAAATGTTTTGTCTGTATCTTTTTGTCGCTTTTTATTTCTATCGGCAGGAGCCTCTCCGGTGTGTATACGACGATATCAACTTCTTCTTTTGCCCTGGTCCGCCAGTAGTGAAGTCGTGCTTCATGGAGCATGAACGGCATAATCGTATTCAATCTTTCCACAATTGCATTTTCGAAAATGATGCCGTATTGTCCGAGTTTTTCTATCTGAGATATACTATTTAAACCAAGCAGGCTGTTTCTAATGCCAAGGTCTGTAAAATATACCTTCGGGGTCTTGAGGATTTCGCTCCTGATATTTCTTGAATATGTTGTCAGAGTTTTAATAATGAATGTCTTTTCAAGGAGCATGGAATATCTCTTTACGGTATCTACCGTTACTTCCAGGTTGGAAGCGATATTTGAATAAGTATTTTCCTGGCCGTTTGACAGCCTGACCCTGATATCGACCAGGTCGTATGCGCCCAAACCAAAATGCTGAATGAGCG
>JAYWMP010000075.1:0-2938 GCA_035873255.1 Nitrospirota bacterium | reverse complement strand
TAACCGTTACGGTTTCGCCGGATTCCACATCTTCAAAACTTATTTCAGTCAGGTCGGGGGAAAAATCTTTCAGATAACCTTTAAGTATCTTCCCGTTTAAAAACCTGAGAACCGCGCGATCTTTCAGAATATGATTTCGTTCCATTTTATTATGACTTTGTATACATAGTTAAAGTATTTCGAAGCATTCTATCTAGTGTCTGTCCATAAACTCAGCCTCTTTATCTGTCATTCCGGCAGTCCTTAAGCCGGTCGACGCGACTCTCGCGAAGACTTACATCGAGAATCCAGTGTTTTCAACGCCTTCTGGATGCCCGATTACTGACTTCGGGCATGACAAAAATTTAAAATAGCAATTTATAAACAGACTCTATCTATTCTAATAGCTTCCGCGTTTGTTTTCAAGCAATATAATTTTTAGTTCTGGATGGCCGCCGCCCTGATCCATCAGGTTATACCTTTCTTTTGAGGGCGTTTCAGTACCCGTCGTCCACGCAAAAGAGTTTAACAGAAGGGTTCTTAAAGGTATTTATGCTAAAATTCTTCATGTCTTATTTTGATATACTATTTCCGATAAACCTCGGGCCGCTGACATATAAATGTCCGGAAGGACTGAAAGAATCCGCCAGGCCGGGGATGATGGTTGTCGCTCCATTAAAAAATAAACCGACAAAAGGCATTATATTCAACAGGAACAGCTCTCCTCCTAACGGCAGGATAAAAGAATTCAGTGAGGTCCTGGGGGATTCGCCCGTCCTTGGCAAAGGTATATTAGACCTCATAAAGTGGATGTCAGGCTATTATATCGCGCATGAAGGTCTTGTTCTGAAACAGACCCTTCCGGTGGAGATATTCGTAAAGACAAAAGCAAAAAAACCCCGAAAGCCGATTTCCGCAAATAACGGGACCGAATTCCCTGCTGTTCCGGAAAAAGAGCTTTCGGAAATCATAACGTCAATTTCCGAAGATAAATTCAGTACATTTCTTATGCATTCGCCATCGGTGCTGTATGAATTTTCGACCGCGTCGAAACTGCTTGAATCCACAACGAATGTAATATTACTTCTACCCGAAATATCACAGGCCAATCTTCTCTATGTTTCTTTAAGCAAAACCTTCGGGGAGAGGGTATGCGTTCTGCACAGCGAAATATCGAAAGGCAGGCGGTCGGATTTTATCGACGGCATTATTTCCGGCAGACATGACATAGTTATAGGAACAAGATACGCGCTTCTGGCGCCCCTTAAAAAGGTATCGCTTATTATGGTATTGAACGAGCATAGTGAATCATACAAGCCCGAGGAAGGCATCAGGTACAACTTCAGGGACGCCGCGATAATGAGAGGCTTTTTTGAAAAGACGACTGTTCTGCTCACTTCCGTGACCCCATCGGTGGACTCTTATTTTAACGCCCTTGTTAATAAATACAGGCTGGTAAAACCCCGTCTCTCCGTCAGCCGTCCCAGCATCAAAATTGTCGATATGCGCTTCGAAAAAACCCTGAAATCAAAGCTCTCTAAAACCGTATATGAAGCATCCAGGAAATATATCGGAAGAGGGGGAAAGATTATGTTCGTAATTAACAGAAGAGGTTACTCCTCCATGCTCCTCTGCAAAGAATGCGGAATGATCGAGCATTGCGCCGACTGCAAGATCCCCCTGGTGATATATAAAAACGAAAATGAACTAAGGTGCCGGTACTGCGGGAAAGTGGATATTCTCCCTGAAAGGTGCGGCAGATGCGGGAGCTATGATCTCGAACTTCCCGGTGCGGGCACACAGGGGTTGCAGGAAGTTGCTGAAAAAATATTCGGCGTTGAAGCAGCAAGGTTTGACAGTGACAAGGCGAAAAAAAAATCCGACATCGAATACCTGATGAAAAAGATAGCAAGTCCATCCACAAAAATAGTCATAGGAACAAAGATGATGACAGGACGGCTCATCCCGAACAAGAAATTCTCGATGGCGGCGGTCCTCAATATAGACACTTCCCTTAATCTTCCGGATTTCAGGGCCACGGAAAAGGCGTATCACGAGATGGCCCTTATCTCAGAGCTTGTGGAGCCCGACGGAGAGGTGATCATTCAGACCAGATTTCCTCAAAATCCTGTCTTTAAAAGGTTCCGGGCGAATGAATATGCGGATTTCGTGAAGGAGGAGATTCTCCTGAGAAAAGAACTTAATTATCCGCCGTATTCGAAGTTAATGAATATAACTTTCGATGGAGACGATAAATTCGCCGATAATGTAATAAAAACAATTAAAGATCAGCATATGGATATTGGGATTCTCGGGCCTACCGTTATCAGGAACAAAAAAGGCCGTAATGAATTTTCGATTCTCCTGATGTCGGCCAACAGGAATATACTGAATAAAGTGGCAAGGGCCGTACTGGACAAATCAGGGCGCGGAAAGGGGCCGGAGATCAGGATCGATGTTGACCCTTTATAGATTTTGAAGCGTTTCCGGCCACTCTCCACGCAGGCCATTCAGGTGAAAAATACTTTATAACAGTAAGACTCATCAACAATAGCTGGCTGGGAAGATGAAAAATGCCTTGTCTGCGACACCTTAACGACCTCGAGTGAGGCCTGAAAGCCTTTTTCTTAATATCAGGATTTTGTTATATCTGCATTTATGTGAATCAGAATTAATACCTGTCGTCATTACAAGGCTTTTGAAGCGTTTCCGGCCACTCTCCACGCAGGCCATTCAGGTGAAAAACAGCACCTCATATCTTCGGTGGTACGATCCCCTGCTGCGACTGATATTTGCCTTTTTTGTCTGCAACGCAACGGAAAGCAATCGGGACAGAAAATATAAAGATACAACTCATTCCGGCCTGAGTTGTATCTTTATATAGGCATTCAGTTTCAGTTCATTAATCGTTTCCTTAAGTTTCTCGTTAAGCTCTTTTTCAGTCAGATATGATTCGATC
>JAYWMP010000073.1:0-2101 GCA_035873255.1 Nitrospirota bacterium | reverse complement strand
GCTCGGAGTTGCGAAGGTCAAAAAGTTCGAGTATGGAAATACCATCGCCGAGATAACAAAATCCTTTGATTTTATACATACCGGCGACATACTGAATACTTTTTACGAGGTGGAGCCGCCGCTTCAGGCAAACGACTACAGAAAACCCGCAATCGACGGCTATATCGTGGCGACAAGGAACCTGCGGATAATAGCCGGCATGCTTGACATAGTTTATATAGACAAGGGCAGAAAGGACGGGATAGAAGTCGGAGATATACTGAAAACCATTAAATTGGGAGAGAACAAGGTCCCGAATGGAACAATACAGGTTATCAGTTATAAAGATACCACGGCGACCGCGATTGTACGTGAAAGCAGGGAACCTGTATCAGCTGGAAATCTTATAACACATTTGGAATAAACGATCACTGATGGAATGCCCCGCCCGGAGGTAAAAGGCGGGGATTGCTTACCAATATAAACACGCCCGGGGGGCAAGTCACTCAGCAGGCGCCGGTCAGGTTCTTTAATGCCCCGCGCCTGCTCGGATGATTAAGCTTTTTCAGTGCCTTCGCCTCTATCTGCCTTACCCGTTCACGCGTAATTGACAGATGTCTTCCTACTTCTTCGAGCGTGTAGTTTCTGACAACCCCTATTCCAAACCTCATCTTTATGACCTCTTCTTCCCTGGGGTTTAACGTCTCCAAAACTCTTATTATATACTCGGTAGTCTCATTTTGTTCCGCGCCGACATAGGGTGAAAGGCTGTTACGATCACAGATAAAATCCTCCAGCGCGGTATCTTCATCACCCACCGGCGTCTGCAGCGCTATTGGATCCAGTATCGCCCTGAAGACATCCTCGACCTTTCCGACAGGGGCATCCAGATTCCCGGCTATCTCCTCGTTACTGGGTTCCCTGCCGAACCGCTGCGTTAATTCCCTGGAGGCCCTTGCAACCCTGTTGTAGAATTCCATCATATGCACAGGCACCCTGATCGTCTTTGTCTGGTCTATCAACGCCCTGGTTATCGCCTGTCTTATCCACCACGTCGCGTATGTGCTGAACTTGAACCCCTTTTCATACCTGAACTTGCCCACAGCCTTCATAAGGCCAATATTCCCTTCCTGGATCAGGTCAAGCAGGGTCAGTCCCCTGCCCATATACTTTTTTGCTATATTAACCACCAGCCTGAGGTTGTGAATGATCAATTCATCCCTGGCCTCGCTTATAATCATCCTTGCGCTTGCAATCCTCTCCCACATGGACTTTAAATCATCCACCTTAATCCCGAGTTCCGACTCAACCCTTTTATATTCGGCTTGAGCCTCTTCTTCCATTACATCAGCACTGAACCCCTTCATTGCGCCATAGGCTGGACTCTTTTCCTCTGCTGATTCGATCCTTTTCATGGCATCCCCGATCATCCCCTGGATTACACTGAAGACTTCATCCGATTCCTCTTCCACTGAAGCACCAGGTGTTTCTTCATCACCATTGCCATTCAATCCCTCTTCAAGGTGCCTGTATAAGGGCGTTTCCATAATCAGGTCTCTAACAATCTTTTCCCCTTCCTGCAATCTCTTTGCAAGCGCTACTTCCTCTTCTTTCGTGAGTATCGGAATTTCTCCCATTGAATAAAAGTATGCCTGGACAAGGTCTTCGGTCTTCTCATATCCCCCTGATTCTTCTGAAATCCCGTCGTCGTTATACGCCTGACCATTACCATCCATAACCTGGATCCCAAGGTCATGCAGAAGGTCCATAAAGTCTTCCAGCTCGTCCGGGGAAAAAAATTCCGGGGGCAGAGCGTCATTTATCTCACTATAATTGAGAGCTCCCCGCCTCTTGCCGATGTCGATTATCTCATCTAAAATATCTCTTTCAGTCATACTTTTAAAAAAATATTACTGGATTCAGATCGTTCTAACACTTGAAACTTCAGGTGTCCATCCACATAAAAAACACGCTTTACGTATCTCTAATTATAAATCGTCGCCATATTACAGGCAGAACAAACACTGTATATACACCAGGATAAACTACATCTGCGCTTCGCTCCAGGAAAGAATTGACCTTGTCAAGCTTGAGTCTCATATAGCACTTAATACTTTTTTAT
>JAYWMP010000059.1:0-8178 GCA_035873255.1 Nitrospirota bacterium | reverse complement strand
CGAAGAGGGCCGGATTGTTCCAGCGGTTACTGTCACCGGTTATATAGTAATTCAGAAGCGGCTCTTTGATATGATAAAAGTAGTAAAATTTGCTCAAACGGATGAAAAAATCCAGATCGACATGGTATGACAGGCGTTCGTCGAAAAACCCTGCTCTTTCAAAACAGGCCTTTCTGACCATGTAAGAACCGATTCCAATATGGTAGACTCCATAATTCAACGCCCTTTCATAAACCAGACCGTCTTCTGGCATTAGTGTTGGGCATTCCCATATGCGGGTGTTCCCATCCTTGCTGATTTCACGCATATTGGTATAGACGACTCCAAGTAAAGGCGACTGGCTCTGAAATACGGCCATCTGCTTCTCGAGTTTTTCAGGAACAAACTCATCATCACTATCCAGAAATGCGACGTATTCGGACCGCGCAGCCCTTATCCCGCTATTTCTAGCGGCAGCCTCCCCCTTGTTTTTTTCATGCCTGACATATTGTATCTTCAGCAAATCGCTGAAACCCTTTATATAGGCCTCCGTGTCATCAGTGGACGCGTCGTCGACGATAACCACCTCGAAATCTTTATAAGTCTGGTTCGCCAGACTATGAAGCGCTCTGCCAATTAAGTGGGCCCTGTTATAAGTAGGAATAATTACGCTTACGGATGTAGCCTGTTCTGTATTCGACATTTACTCCTCCGGAAATAAGGGATATATAACAGCTGAATTGACCGGAAATGCGCCGAGCTTTATCCGCGCTCGTAGGCTTTATTCATAATTTACTGAACAATCCGGGATAATCAGCGGAATCCTGCTCCTGATAATAAATATAATTAATAAAGATATAATACCATATTACCCTTTAGTATACAAACACACGGAATCGCGATTTTTTAATCAGGAGCCCGTTTTATGATCTGATTTATCAGGAAATGAACTGGGATATCCCGGGTTGTAAACGCGGATTTTTATTTGTATATAATTTATCGGATTTGTCTTCTCCTGTTGCCGTGGGAAATGTTTCAAATATATATTCTATTGGTTTATTATTGCCTCTAACGATTTTGTCCATACCGAATACCCATGAACACTCAGATGCACCCCGTCGTCAAGGAAGTAATCCGTTACGGCGTTACCTTCAGTATCAACAAAGAGCCGGTAAATATCCAGAAATCCAGCGCCGGTTTCCCTGGTCAGCCGTTCAATAGCGCGGTTCACCTGTAATATGTCCGTATCGGTTATCCATTCCAGCATAATGGGCGGGATGCTAAAAATAAAAATTCCGGATTCCGGATAAGCATCGGACAACTTTTCTATAATATCCCTGTAACCACTCATAAAATCGAAGTCTTCCATCGCGACATCGTTAGTTCCAGTCATGATAAAGACCAGGTCGGGGTGTGGATATTCATCAATAATCCCGTCTACCCGTGAGAGGAGGCCCTCCACTGTCTCTCCGGCCACGCCGAGATTTGCGACTGCATGGTCAGGGAACCGGCCTTGCCAGTTGAAGAACTCTATGAGTGAATGTCCTATAAACAGAATATCTTTTTTATTCATGGAATTATGCCCCCGTACCTCAATCTGTTCCGGCTCCAGACTTGTTGGTTAATTTTATCCGATTAACAGCAAAAAATAATTAGATTTACAAATATATTAAAATATTTTAAAATTATAAAGCTGATTAATTTGATAACAAAAGTAGAAATTCCTTGGCTGGCAGTCCATCCTCTAAGAATAGCTATTCCGGAAGAAATATCCAAAGGGGTGAACTGTGTCAGGAAGTTTGAAGAATTTCAGGGGTCGGGCCGCCGATTATTCCCCCGTATCTATCAATATTAAAACATTCAGTAGTTATAGTTACAGATTAACTGCTGACGCAAGGCGAGGTCTTATTTTCTGGAAAGTCTGTTAATTCATGACTTGCCGGACGTTTTTAAAGAAGATTATCCCGAAAAGGATGATATAATTGAAAGGATGAAGATTTATGGCCCGGCAACGTACTGTTTGGCCGTTATTATAAAAGTGGAGACGGGCCCATTGTTTATGCCTGGTGTCGTATATATAAAGTGAAGTAGTTTTGAGTAAGTCCTTAGTTACGCCTGTTTCGGCGGAGACTGGGGTTATTTTGATATTTAGGAGGTTGTAAAGCTTATGAGTACGGAAAAAGTTACAGTTGAGGATTTCAGGGTTGCGGATATTTCTCTTGCCGGGTGGGGCAGAAAGGAGATAACCATCGCCGAGACCGAAATGCCTGGTTTGATGGCGCTTCGCGAGGAATACGGAGAGGAAAAGCCTCTCAAGGGTGCTCGTGTCGCCGGATGTCTTCATATGACCATACAGACCGCTGTATTGATAGAGACACTGGTCGAACTGGGCGCCGAGGTTCGCTGGTCATCATGCAATATATTCTCGACCCAGGACCATGCTGCGGCCGCAATCGCCGCCCGCGGCATCCCGGTCTTTGCATGGAAGGGCGAGACGGAAGAAGAATACGAGTGGTGCATTGAACAGACCCTTTTATGGCCTGACGGGAAACCCATGAATATGATTCTTGATGATGGCGGTGATCTCACGCAGATTGTGCATGAACGTCACCCTGGGTATCTTAAGGATATCCGCGGTATTTCCGAGGAGACCACAACAGGCGTTCATCGCCTTTACGAGATGATGCGGGATGGCAGCCTGGGCTGCCCGGCCTTTAATGTAAACGATTCCGTCACAAAGTCCAAGTTTGATAATCTTTATGGATGCCGAGAGTCTTTACTTGACGGCATAAAGCGCGCCACGGATGTGATGGTGGCTGGCAAGATAGCGCTTGTGGCCGGTTACGGTGACGTAGGAAAAGGATGCGCCCAGTCTCTTAGAGGGCAGGGCGCCAGGGTGCTTATTACCGAGATAGATCCTATATGCGCGCTTCAGGCCGCCATGGAGGGCTATGAAGTCGTGACCATGGAGGATGCTGCGCCTCTTGCCGACATCTTCATCACCACCACGGGATGCAGGGACATCATCCGCAGGGAGCATATGGACGTAATGAAGGACCAGGCGATTGTCTGTAATATAGGGCATTTTGATATAGAAATCGACGTGGCGTCGGTCTTTAACGATCCACAGATCAAGAGGATGAATATAAAGCCACAGGTTGATCAGGTGATCTGGCCCGACGGCAAGGCGGTCACGATTCTTGCCGAAGGACGGCTTGTGAACCTGGGCTGCGCCACGGGCCATCCCTCTTTTGTGATGTCCAACAGCTTCACGAACCAGGTTATGGCGCAGATGGAACTCTGGAACAACCCGGATAAATATGAAAACCAGGTTTACGTGCTTCCCAAGATTCTTGATGAGAAGGTTGCACACTTACACCTCAAAAAACTTGGGGTGAGGCTGACCACGCTTACCGACGCCCAGGCTGAGTATCTGATGATTCCCAAGGAGGGGCCGTATAAGCCTGACTATTACAGGTATTAAAGATAAATGGGCCGCATAAGGCAAAAATAAGACCGGGAAGGATATCTCAACAGGGACCATCCTTACGTAGTCGTCAATAATCTGCCCGGAGTATGCGATTGAGTGGGCCGTAGTCGGTAGACAAAGGGAGAAATCCCGGAACCGGTGAAGGCCCCCGGCGGTCCTTACCCGGAATATTTCAGCGGCAATCTTACGGTAAATGTGGTTCCCTTTCCAGGCTCACTCCCGACAGAAACCGTTCCGCCGTGTTCCTGGATGATCTTCAGCGAGAATGTCAGGCCGAGCCCCGGCCCGTATGTCTTTGACGTGGAGAAGGGATCAAATATTTTTTTGAATTTATCCTCAGGGATACCTTTGCCGGTGTCGGAGACCTGGATATCCATAAAGTCGTCTCTTATCCGGGTGTCGATTTTAAGCACTCTGGTCTTTGCGTCCGCCATCGCCTCGATAGAATTTTTGATGAGATGACAGAGCGACCTTTTGAGCTGTTTTTTGTCAACGGGAATAAGGGGCGGGTTGACCATTAGTGCGGTCCGGACTTCTATCGCCTTTTCTTTAATCTCTTCTTTAAATATATCAAGGGCATTGGTGACCACATCATTGATGTTTGCGGGCTCTATGGGGGATATGGCTATGCTCTTGAGTTCTATAAGCTGTTTGATCATGTTTTCCAGCCGTGCCACTTCCTGGATAATCATCTCCATGTATTTTTTGTTCGGGTCGTCTTCAGGGAGGTTTTCATAAACCCTGCGCGCAAAACCGCCGATCGAGACAAGAGGGTTTCTCACCTCATGCGTAACTTCCTCCATCATCGACTCCAGCGCGTCGGCCCTTTTCTTTTCGGCCAATTTTTCATGTGCTGTCCTTGTGGTGAGCACTGATCTGATCCTGGCGGCGAGTTCCTTGTAATCAAACGGCTTGGCCAGATAATCGTCAGCCCCGACATCCAGTCCTTTCACCCTGTCTTCCACGTCGCTCCTGGCTGTGAGCATGATCACGGGAATATACTTTGTGGCTTCATCGCTCTTGAGTCTGCTGCATACCTCGTAACCGTTCAGCTTCGGCATCATGACATCCAGTACGATCACGTCCGGATTGCATTCAGGGACCAGTCTCAGGCATTCTTCTCCATTATAGGCTTCTGCGGTTTCATAGCCATCGGCCCTCAGTCTTTTTCTCAGCAGCTCTACTGTGTCGACATTATCATCTACTATTAAAATAATGTTTTTCCTGTCCACCAGCGACACCTCTTTCTATTTTTCATTAAGATAACGTTCAACCTGCCCGGGTAATTCATGTATGGAAAAGGGTTTAGCTATATAGCCTTCACACCCGGCGCTTAAGGCCTTCTCCCTGTCTCCTTTCATAACGTGGGCGGTCAGGGCGATTATCGGGACGTCTCTGAATTCCACTCTGCTCTTTAACCTCCTTGTAACCTCATATCCATCCAGGCCCGGGATGGATATATCCATCAGGATAAGATCCGGGCTTTCGGATATGGCCTTTTTTAACGCCTCTTCTCCATCGGTGGCTTCAATTGTTTGATAGTTTCTACTCCTGAGAACTTTAACTACCAGGTCCAGGTTGTCCTGATTGTCATCGACTACCAGTATCTTTATCCTCTTCTTCATTTCTTATGTTCTCTGGATAAGTTCTATCCGGGACTGCATTTACTGATAATACTGCTGAGTTCCTTCAGCAGGTCTTCTTTTGTGAGCAGCCCCCTGTTTAATATACCCTGGATTCTGCCGTTCAGCTCATTCACCTCTTTTTCGGTCAGACCCTGCCGGGTCAATACTATAAGGGGGATGTCCCTGACCGCCTCTTCTGTCCTGATATATTCAATTACATCAAAACCGCTCACTCCGGGCATCGTAAGATTCAGGACGATGAGGTCCGGCATGGAATGCTGAATAGACTTGATGGCGTCTTTACTGTTATAAGCAGATGTTACCAGATATCCCGCCTCACTGAGCACGTTGCCAGCCAGTTCAACAGCCTCGGGATCGTTATCAACTACAAGTATCTTCTTTATCCCTGTTAGTTTCTCCAGGTTCTTTAGCTTGCGTAGCAGGACCTCTTTCTCAACCGGCTTTACTATATATTCAGCAGCACCCAGACTGAATCCCATCTTTTTGTCATCCACGATAGAAAGGATTATTACCGGAATATCCTGTGTTTCAGGTGTGCTCTTTAATTCCTGTAAAACCTGCCATCCATCCTGCCCGGGCATCATGATGTCCAGAGTGATTGCGATCGGTTTTAATTCTTTCACCTTGTCTACAATCCCCTTACTGCTTAATAGTCCTGTCACATGGTAGTTCTCACCCAGAAATTTCCTTATAATTTCGATCGCCTCAGGATTGTCATCTATCGCCAGTACGGTTTTTTTTTGCACATCCTCCGGGGGGGTCTGCGTCTCTGCCGGGATTTCCATATCCTGAAATTCCTCTGATTCTACTATCAGCCTTTCTATGATCTCACACCCTTTGCAACACTCGATTTTTTCCGGATAGGTGGCGACTTTCGTGCCTTTACAATGTGTTCCAAAGTGCAGCCAGCACCTGAAATCCTTGCTCCCGTATGCCGGACAGCTTGTCTGTCCGCAATGAAAGTATTCCCAGCATTTTATCTGTTTGCCCGCATACAGGGGCATATTCAGGAAGGTCTCGACCGGTTTATTGAAATAATCCGCCAGGCCTCTCGCCATAAGTGGCTCTATGATCGGTTCAGCCGGTTTTTCCAGAAGATCTTTTCTTGTTGGCAGCGTAAAACAGAACCTGCTGCCCTTTCCGTACTCACTTGTCGCCCAGATCACTCCCTTATGCAGCACCACCAGTCCCCTGGCGATACTGAGTCCGAGGCCGGTGCCTTCGTATTGACGGATAGTGGAGATGTCCAATTGACTGAATTTATCAAAGAGCTTGTCTATATCCGAATCCTTGATCCCGATTCCGGTATCCTCGACGCATACCTCGACGAATACGGGTGGTTCGCCCGGCTTGACACCCCGTTCAGACGGCCTGATACGGATAGTTATTTCACCCTTATTGGTAAACTTGATGGAATTAGACAGCAGGTTTATCAGAATCTGCATGACTTTGTCTTCATCGGCATAAACAGGTGGCAGGTTTTCATCAAAATCAAGGATGAGCTTAAGCCCCTTTTTGTCCATCGAGGGTTTCAGCGTGGAAGTTACAGACGCAATGATTTTTTTCATGTCAATCTCTCTTATGTCCAGCTCTATCTTCCCTGATTCTATCTTCGACATGTCAAGGATGTCGTTTATTAACTGCAGAAGGTGCCTGGCGTTGCTTTCCACTTTACGTAAACTCTTTGCCTGTTCGTCGTTTACAGGGCCGTCTACGCCGTCCAATAAAAGTTCCGAGTACCCGATAATGGAGTTCATCGGAGTTCTGAGTTCATGTGACATGTTGGCCAGAAAGGAGGTTTTAAGCCTGTCCAATTCCCTGAGCTCTCTGTTAGCCCTCTCCAGCAGAAGTGTCTTGTCCCTCAGCATCATGGTCCTTCTGGCTACCACTACTTCCAGCTCCCGGCTGAATGATGATATCTTCCCGACCATGTAATTGAAGGTTTTCCCGAGGACTCCGATCTCGTCTTCCGTCTTTACATCCACGTGAACAGACATGTCGCCTTCCGCGAATCTCCTGGCCTTGTCCGCCAGGATCTCTATGGGACGGCTTACCAGTTTGGCCAGCATGGCGTATGTCAGGGCTATTATGGCGGCTATTCCCAGTGCGGACAGCGCGATACTGCGCCTCCTGGTGGCGGTTATCGACTCATAGGTCCGGTCGGCATTCATTTTTATGATTATACCCCCAAGCACTTTACGTGAAGAACCGTGGCAGTGGTAACAGTCGGGTTGATTCAGGATAGGGTGCAGGGTGACAAGATATCTCTTTCCTTTGACCTCTTCTTTAAATGCCTTGCGGGGGTCTTCACCAGTTATTAATATCTCTTTCAACTCCCTGAGGGCCTTTTGATTAGTCAGGGAATCTTTCACCCGGGCTTTTAGTTTGGCCGCGTGGGTAGCGTAAATTATCTCTTCGTTGAAATCACAGATAAGAACAGTAACATCCTTCATCTTTTCTTTCAGATCCAGCAAATGCTTTTCAATAGCTTCGCTGTCGCCGACCGACATCGGGTGCTTTATTCCGGCATATGTTGAGGCGGCAAGCTCGTCTCCGAAGATGGTCATCATCTCTGTCCTGTCCCTGATTCCCCTGGAGAGGATCAGGGAGATTACCGTCGCGCTGACAAGGGCCACGCTGGCTGCCAGCACAGTAAGGATGGTCCGGCTCAATCTTTTTCTTATAAACCGTATCATTCCGTCATCTTCTGTTTATCATCTGTAATTGTCTGAATCTTAAATCCTGAGTCCTGCATTGTCGGAAAATGCCTTGATTATTCTCCGGCGCGATATCATGAACAGGCTTTTTTTTTAATGCGCTCCCCCGTGAATCAGAGGTTTAAACCTGAATGCCCTGACCCTTTCCGATGTATGACATTTTTCGCAATCCTCAAGGGTCATCTTTCTTTTTATGTCCCCAGGTTTCTTCGTTTTTACATGTAATTCACCTGGTCCATGACAGACTTCACACCCGGCATTTTTCATTTGGGGAGTTTCTTCCGCGCTGATAAAACCACCAGGCCTGCCATAACCGGTTGTATGACATGAAAAACATCTTTTTATC
>JAYWMP010000011.1:0-3530 GCA_035873255.1 Nitrospirota bacterium | reverse complement strand
CAATTGCATTGTCTTCTGCCGGAAATCCTGGGACATCAAAAAGCAGGGTAAAAAAGCGGAAGTTGATCTCTGGAATGAAAGAGACAACCCACAGAGAATAATAATCTAAAGGCGTGAGCCGGGTGCAAGGGTTAAGGATTGACAAAGAGACTTGAATTGAATCCATTACATATCCACATCTATCCAGCTTCAATCTTCATGCTCTTAATGTCCCTGGGTATCCACCTTTATTCTCCTGCGGTTGCGCCTGCTTCCGATGTTGCACTCAAACATCCAACAGTAATTTTGCGGAAGATGACGATACAAAGGACGTCCCGTCTTCCGGACGGGATGCCGTCAGCGGACGTAATAGCGACTTTTTTTGTGGAGTCCGCTGTCGACAATAAATCCCGCGCGAGAGGACTGGCCGGAAGACGGGAAATATCAGGGAGCAACGGCATGCTCTTTGTATTAGATGACAGGAAGCCCGTCTTTTTCTGGATGAAGGGTATGAAATTCCCACTGGATATTCTTTTTTTTGACAGAAATAAAATAGTTACAGATATATTCGAAGACCTTTCACCCTGCGATGACTGTCCCTTGATCAGTCCGTCTGGGCCCGCGACCTATGCCCTCGAGATAAACGCCGGCCTGACGAAAAAATACGGGATAACGTCAGGGGACAGGTTTGTAATCGGAGAGGCATATCTCCCTCAACCCGAAGGATTGCCGGAGACGGAACTTTATACGGGAGGGAACATGTGATCGACATCCACTGCCATATATTACCCTCTATTGATGACGGACCGTCCGATATTGAGACAAGTATAAAGATGTTAAAAGTAGCTGCTGACGACGGAATAACCCATATAGTGGCGACTCCTCATTTCAGGCAGAATGAAAAGCCGACCATCCAGGATATAAGGGACGGCATCAGTCAGCTTGAGAAGAGTGTTAATGGCGCGGGCATGGGTATCAAACTGTTAAGTGGGGCCGACATAAGGCTAACCTATGAATTGATTTACGGAATCGAGGAGAACAGGATACCGTCAATAAACGGCTCCCGTTATTTCCTTCTCGAACTTCCGGACCTCATCCCCCCCAACCTCGACAATTTTCTCTTTACCGCAAGGTCCTGTGGATTTGTGCCGATAATCACCCACCCGGAACGCAACTACAGCCTTCTTGCGTCTCCGGGTAAGATGGAGGTGTTAAGGGATTCCGGAGCTCTCTTTCAGCTTACGGCCATGAGTATAACAGGAGAGTTTGGGGGCCGCGTGAAGAAGTTTTCACGCATGCTTCTCAAAAAAGGATTTGTTAATTTCATAGCGACGGACGCGCATAGCACAGTCAGAAGAGCGCCTGTACTCTCAAAGGCGCTCAGGGTAATCTCCGGTCTTCTTGATGAAAGAGAGGTGCGGAAGATTTTCTTTGAAAATCCGGAAGCAGTAATCGAAAACAGGGGGCTCTAAGTTGAACTGGTATGCTGTATACACGAAACCAAGATGTGAAGATTCGGCAATGTTTTATCTCAGGAGCGCGGGCCTGGAAACACTGGGACCCAAGATCGTAATAAAAAAGTATGTCAGAAAGAGATATACATCTGTCGTGGAGCAGCTTTTCCCGTCATACATCTTTGCTTTTTTTGATAAGGAAAAACATAGCCATATGGTTCAGTACACACGCGGTATAAAATATATAGTCGGCAAGGGGACCCCGGTAGTAGTTCAGCATGAAATTATCGATGCCATAAAGGAAAGAATGGAGGGAGATATTCTCAAGCCGGTTCCCGGGAAGTTTAAGGAGGGTGACAGGATTGTGATAAAAGACGGCCCGTTCAAGGACTTCTATGGCATATTCAAACGGAATGTTTCAGGGCAGGAAAGGGCGATGATACTCCTTGACGCCCTCCACTGCAGCATCACTCTGGAGAGCAGCTCGATAACGAGGATATAGCAGCCTGCACTGTTGTTTTTTCTGTTCTTTGAACTTCTTATAAGGAGTTTATTCACCGTATAACTCCCCCATCCTCTCTTACCCTGAGAGGGGAGTATTTTTCCGCTACTGTTCGCGGACCAACGTATTCTTCCCCCTTATTTAACTTATCCTTACCCACGTTTAGGTCTGGATACAGGGGCTATACTGTGTAACTGAAAGGGGTTATCAGCAGGTATTGGTTTCCGTCCTGGTCTTCTGTTTCCAGGCTTTAACGCTCTGCGACATGCTCTCTGCGCTTTGCTGGTCTTTCAAACCCCTTTGATTATTTCAGGGATGATTCCGAGGCTGAACGCGTTAAGAATTCAAGACTGTCTGAGCTTTTTTCGTCCTTAGTCCGTTACGCTCTGCGCTATGCGTCTTTATCCGTTGCGCCTCTGCTGTTCGTTAACGTAGAACTTCTTTTATCCTTTGCGTTGTTGCCGTTTGTTGTCGATTTCGTGTTGTATTATGATATAATTAGGTATACTAGTAAAATGCCTTGAATTAACAGCGATATGTTTTAACAGCACTTGCTTGCTCATTCTGAAATACGAAACTAAGGAAGATATGCATAATAATCATGTAATCTGGCATAACGTACAGATAGACCGGTCGGACAGAAACAGGCTTAACAGACACCTGAGCGGTCTCGTCTGGCTTACAGGACTGTCCGCTTCGGGGAAGTCGACGATAGCCCATGAAGTCGAGAAGAGACTTTTTGACCGGAGCATCCGGACTTACGTCCTTGACGGCGACAATGTTAGGCATGGTATTAATTCCAATCTCACCTTCAGCCGCGAAGACAGGAAAGAGAACCTGCGGCGGATTGTCGAGGTTTCAAAACTCTTTGTAGACGCCGGCATATTAGTGCTTGCCGCCTTTATATCTCCTTACAGGGAAGACAGGGCGTATATCAGAAGCCGGTTTGCGGATGATAACTTCCTCGAGATATACGTGAAGTGCGCCGTCGAAGAGTGTGAACAGCGCGACCCAAAGGGACAATACAAAAAGGCAAGGGCCGGAATTATAAAGAACTATACAGGCATTTCCTCTCCTTATGAAGAACCGGAAAACCCGCATCTCCTTCTGGATACTGAAAAACTCGATCTCAATAGTTCAGTCGCAAACATATTGGACCTCCTGGAGAGACATGAGTTCATAGAGATACAGAGGGACCCCCCGGATGAGCCGTAGATACCATGGGAAGCCATGGAGACAGTTCAGGCATTACCTGAAAAACTACTGGGTCTGGATCACTGCTTTAGTCTCCGGTCTAATCATCGGTAGCGTTATGTTACGTGCGATTTTCTAAATTCTTGAATCCCTGAATCGCTCTGCGCTATGTTTTTTATCGGGCAGAGCGGATTACTCTTATCTTCGCCTTTAATCTTTTGCCTTTATCCGTTACGTAGTTGCCTTTGTTCCTGCTATGCGCTATGCGCTCTGCGCCATGCGTTGTTATCTGTTGCGTAGTTGCCTTTGTTCCTGCTATGCGCTATGCGCTCTGCGCCATGCGTTGTTATCTGTTACGTAGTTGCCTTTGTTCCTGCTATGCGCTATGCGCTCTGCGCCAT
>JAYWMP010000301.1:0-11227 GCA_035873255.1 Nitrospirota bacterium | reverse complement strand
TCATATATCTCCACTATTTCTCTGACTAGGTCTATCCCGACATGGCTTATGTCATCGAGGCGACCGATAAAAGGGCTGACATAAGTTGCTCCCGCCTTGGCTGCAAGCAGGGCCTGAGTGGCCGAAAAAACCAGGGTGACATTTGTTTTTATCCCGAGTCCCGACAGCTTTTTTACAGCTTTCAGCCCTTCTTCAATCATCGGTATCTTTATGACAATATTATTATGGATTTTTGACAATGACCGGGCCTCTTTTATCATGGCGTCGGCAGTGATGCCGATAACCTCGGCGCTTACAGGGCCGTTAACAATGCCGCAGATGGCCTTTAACAGCTTAACCGGCTCACTGCCCTCTCTGGCTATCAGAGACGGGTTTGTCGTAACTCCGTCTATAACGCCAAGTTCCCATGCTTTTTTGATTTCGTCGATGTTTGCCGTGTCGATAAAAAATTTCATTTGGCCACCCTTTTTAATAAATTTATTCCCGAATATTATAACGAAATCCGCGCAAAAATTGCCTGCCATGGACGGGGAAGGATTATTTATACTGGAATTCAATTGCCGCGGCATGCTAAGATAATCAATCTTCTTTGTCAGGTGGAACAAAAAAATCAATGGCTGAAGTCGTCCCTTTTAAAGGGGTACTTTATAATGTATCAAAGATATCTCAAAAATCAGGGGAGGACTTACTGGCTCCTCCCTACGATATTATTACACCCGAATACCGCGAAGAACTCTATGATAAAAATCCCTGTAATATCGTAAGAATAGACTTCGGCAAGGAATTTCAGGGAGATAACGAGAGAGAAAATAAATATACGCTGGCAAGGGCTTTCCTCCGGAAGTGGATCGATGAAGAAATTCTTGTAAAGAGTGACCGACCAGTTTTTTATGCCTATGAGGTTGCATATACCATCAACGGCGCCGAAAAAAAACTGAGGGGTTTTTTCGGCCTTGTCAGGCTTGAAGAACTGGGAAAAGGAACAATCTATCCTCATGAGTGCACCCATGCTAAACCCAAACAGGACAGACTTGACCTTATGAGGATATGTGACGCGAATATCAGCCCGATATTTTCGCTCTACAACAGCCCTGAAAAAAAGACCTCCGGGATGCTCGCCGATATAAGCACAACCACGCCGTATCTGGAGGCGCGTGATTCCGATGGCTCGGTCCACAGGCTCTGGGAAATAAAGGACGCGGAACAGATTGCTTTAATTACGGAAGAGCTTAAGGACAAGACGATCTTTATTGCTGACGGTCACCACCGGTATGAGACCGCCCTTGAATATCAGGGCGAGATGAGAAAGAAGCATGGTATGTCCGGTGGGCCGGAGCCGTTTGACTATGTTATGATGTTTCTTTCTAACATGTCCGATGAAGGACTGACAGTGCTTCCTACTCACAGGCTTGTAAAAAATATCCCCGAAGATACTCTGGAACGCCTTTCAGCTTATTTCGAAATAGAAAAAGTCTTTGACAATTTTAATGTAATGTATATAATTGACAGCAGGAGCAATGTGCTGGGATTTTATAATGGTGATGCCGATGGATGGTATATTCTGAAACACAGAGGCGAAGACCTTTCGGATGTTCATCCCGTGCTGCGGGCCCTTGATGTGACTATCCTTCATGACCTGGTATTTAAAAAGCTTCTGAATGTAGATGATATCGTGTATGAAATGGATACTGACAAGACCCTGCGGCTGGTGAGAGAGAAACAGTTTGATGCCGCGTTTTTCCTGAATCCCACGCAGGTCGGGGATGTTGAAACCGTTGCACTCGCGTCTTTGCGAATGCCTCCTAAATCAACATATTTTTATCCAAAACTTTTAACAGGACTGGTTTTAAATCTTTTCAATAAAACATTTTAAGAATACGGAGGTTCCTTATGTCAGTGCGCGTTGCAATTAATGGTTTCGGCAGGATAGGAAGAAATTTTCTCAGGGCAAGCAAAGGATGTAATGATCTGGAGATCGTTGCGATAAATGACCTGACGGACTCAAAGACTCTGGCTCACTTGCTTAAATATGACTCAGTCCACGGGATTTTCGATGCCGAAGTGAAGGTTACGGACGCGGGCATCTCCGTTGATGGAAGGGAGATAAAAATCTCTGCTATTAAAGAGCCGGAGAAACTCCCCTGGAAGGATGTGGGTGCGGACATAGTAATTGAATCAACGGGAATGTTTACCGACAGGGCATCCGCCTCAAAGCATCTCGACGCCGGGGCGAAGTGGGTCCTGATCTCGGCGCCTGCGAAAGAACCGGACATAACCGTATGCATGGGTGTTAACGAGGAGACCATTGATATATCAAAGCATAAGATAATCTCGAATGCCTCCTGCACCACAAACTGTATCGCTCCCGTCGCGAAGGTTATGCTTAATGAGTTCGGTATAGTCAGGGGATTGATGACCACGATTCATTCTTACACTAACGACCAGAGGATACTGGATCTTCCCCATAAGGACCTCAGGAGGGCGCGTGCCGCCGCTCTGTCGATGATACCGACGACAACCGGAGCCGCCAGGGCGGTCGGTCTTGTTCTGCCTGAATTGAACGGCAAACTCGACGGCATGGCGATAAGGGTGCCTACACCGAATGTTTCAGTTGTAGACCTGGTTGCCGAGCTGAACAGGGATGTAACGGTGGAAGACGTGAATGGCGCTTTAAGAAAAGCGGCCGAGGGCAGCTTAAAGGGAATCCTCCAGTATACTGAAGAGCCTATTGTTTCGATCGACTGCAACGGCAACAACCATTCGTCCATTGTAGATGCCGCGTTAACAAAGGTGCTCGGGGGCAGAATGGTTAAAATCATTTCCTGGTATGACAATGAGTGGGGTTACAGTTCAAGATTGGTGGACCTGGTCCTTTTTGTCAATAAAAACAGGAGCTGATTGATGGCAATGGAAAAAAACTCGAACTCGATGCCGATCAAGGATGTTCTTAACAAGCTGTCGATCGAGGAATTCAACATAAGAGGGAAAAGGGTTTTTATCAGGACTGATTTCAATGTCCCTCTTGACGAACATCTCAGGATAACGGATGACAGGCGGATACGTTCCGCGCTTCCGACAATAAATTATGCCATTGATGACGGAGCCAAGGTCATCCTTGCTTCACATCTTGGCAGGCCCAAGGGCAAGATCGACCCCAGATACAGTCTTGCTCCCGTGGCGAAAAGACTTCAGAGGCTGCTCGACAAGGAAGTGGTTCTCGCCCAGGGCTGTATTGGTCCGCAGGTTGAGCATCTTGTGGCTAAAATGAAGGCCGGCAGCGTACTTCTGCTCGAAAACCTGCGGTATTATCCGGAAGAAGAGAAAAACGACGAGAACTTTGCGAAACAGCTTGCGGGCCTGGCCGACTTTTATATAAATGACGCATTTGGCGCGGCCCACAGGGCACATGCCTCGATCGTCGGCATCCCGAAGTTTTTGCCGGCCGCGGCAGGTTTCCTTATGAAGAAGGAGATAGAGTACCTGAAGGGTGCTGTTAATAACCCCGTCAGGCCCTTTGTCGCAATCCTGGGCGGCGCTAAGGCATCGGGGAAAATAGGAGTTCTTGAACATCTTGAGAAGAAGGTGGACAAGGTGCTGATAGGCGGCGGTATGGCGTTTACCTTTATAAAGGCGATGGGTTACGAGGTGGGTGATTCACTTGTCGAGGGCGAGATGTTCGATCTGGCGCAGAGAATCAGGAAAAAGCTGAAAAACGCCGGGGTGAAATTCTACCTGCCGGTTGACTGCGTCATCTCCCAGACACTGGAGTCAGGCGTCGAGACAAAAATCGTTCCAACACTGGAGATACCAAAGGGTTGGAGGGCACTTGATATCGGGCCGGCGACGGTCAAACTCTTCTCCGAAGCGCTCGCAAACGCAAAGACCATTCTCTGGAATGGTCCGATGGGGGTGTTTGAGATGGATGCATTCTCGAGGGGGACGTTCGCCATCGCCCATGCTGTCGCCGATGCCTATGCCTTAACTATAGTCGGCGGGGGAGATACCGATCTTGCCGCTCACAGGGCCGGGGTGTCCGATGCGATTTCTTTTATTTCAACAGGCGGCGGCGCTTCGCTCCAACTACTTGAGGGAAACGAACTACCCGGCATTGCAGCGCTTACAGACAAAATAGACTGATAGCGCCGGTCTCAGACAACAGGTTCAAGTATTGTGGAAGGCGAGACCTTGTGCGGCAGTTTTTCATTGACGTGAGACAGAATTCCTCTTTTTATCTCGACGATCGAAGAACTTTTGCATTCGAACTGTTCTATCAGAAACGATGATGCGACTTCCGGCTTTATAATATCGCCGCAGGTGAAGATATCCACGGCGGCGTAAGAGTACTCGGGCCATGTATGGATGGAAAGATGTGATTCCGCTATAACCACCATGCCGCTTATGCCAAAGGGATTAAATTCGTGGAAGGATATATCTACAATGGTCGCCTTTGCTTCCATTGCAGCGGCTACCATGGCATTTTTTATCTTATTGAGATCTTTTAGAATTTCAGGGTTGCAATCCCTCAATTCAACTAATAAGTGGGTACCTAAAGCATGCAATCGTCTACCCCCCTTCATTGATATATTTGAGCTATTACTGCCCTCTCAAGCTCAAAATATTACAGTAAACAGTTGTCACTTGTCAAGTAACGGCGGATGCGCGCCACCTTTATTAATTTAAGCGTCGTCCTTTTTAATTCGGGATGTTTACTTTTAAACGTGCTGCCGCCTGGGTTCAGTGGTCAATCCGGATTGATCATCTGTTGACCTGCCTAATTTCAAATACTACAATATCAGATGGCGCAACCCCGGGTGGAGGGGGAGCAGAGACAGCTGTATATGCTGTTTATGTTCCTGATTTGCTTTCCCGTGGGTCATGTCGCCAAATCAGGTAATAAAGGCTGGATAATGCGGTATATCATTCTTGGAACGGCAGGGCATATTGATCATGGGAAGAGTTCCCTTGTGAAGGCCCTCACCGGTGTTGACCCGGACAGGCTTAAGGAAGAAAAAGAGCGGGGAATTACGATCGATATCGGTTTTGCGGACCTGCCGTACCCTGAAAGCGGACTCTCGGTCGGCATAGTCGACGTCCCGGGCCATGAAAAACTGATCAGTAATATGCTGGCCGGCGCAGGTGGTATTGATATGGTTATGCTGGTTATAGCCGCTGATGAGGGGATTATGCCCCAGAGCCGGGAACACCTTGCCATCTGCAACATGCTGAAGATAAAGGCAGGTCTGATCGCCGTCACAAAGACAGACCTGGTGGAAAGTGACTGGCTGGATATGGTTATGGACGAAACAAAGGGCTTTGTGCGGGGCACTTTTCTTGAGGACGCGCCTGTAGTCCCTGTGTCGTCCGGGACAGGAGAAGGCCTTGATCTCCTGAAAAAAGAGATAAGGGAGATAGCGCTTAATGTCCCGCCGAAGACATCCGACGGATTATTCAGGCTTCCTGTTGACAGGGTTTTCACCCTGAAAGGATTCGGTACTGTTATTACAGGCACGGCGGTGTCCGGCACTGTCTCGCTTGAAGACCAGCTGGAGATATTGCCGGGACATATAAAGACAAAGGTCAGGGGACTTCATAGCCACGGGAAACCGATTCAGACCGCTTATGCGGGGCAGAGGGTGGCGATAAATCTCCAGGCTGTTGAGAGAGAAGACCTGAAAAGGGGGGCTGCCGCGGTATCGCCGGCCGGCTTTCAACTGTCGAAGACCATGGATGTATTTATTGAACTCCTGTCAGGGGCGCCTGAACTGAAGAGTAGAAGTCTTGTCCATTTTTATACCGGCACTTCTGAAACAGTTGCAAGGGTCATCCTCTATGAAGAGGGAAGGTTAAAGCCCGGAGAAAGCTGTTATGGGCAGTTAAGGCTGAAGGAACCCGTCGTTGTAATGTCCGGAGACAGGTATATCATAAGGAGATTTTCGCCCCTGGAGACACTCGGCGGCGGCGAAATCCTCGATCCCTCGCCCTTGAGAAGGCGGCGGAAAGACGGTTTTGACGACCTGAAGGTCATTTATCACGGCGGACTTGACCAAAAGATCTCCCTGAAAGTACAAAAGTCCGGGATCAACGGTATTTCCTCCGGAGCAATAAAAGGCTGGATTAAAGCGGATGCGGGAAGTATCCAGGATTCGATTGACAGACTCAGGGATTCGGGCGAAATAATCCAGCACGAGGATATCCTTCTTCACAAAAAAAGTTTTGACCTGCTTCAATCCCGTGTTTCAGAACTGGTTGGCGATTTTCATAAAAAAAATCCCCTTAAACCCGGGATGCCCAAAGAAGAGGTCAGAAACTGGCTGAAACTCGATCCGGGATTATTTAATTTTATTCTTTCAGGTCTGCACGGAATCTCTGTCGAGAAGAACCTGATAAGGCGCGCGGAATTTAAGATAGCCCTTTCAAACAGTGAAGAGGCTTACAGAACGAAAATACTCGATTTGCTGGGTAAGGGGGGTTTTCAGCCCCCGCTGAAAAGCGAGATGTCCGCGGCCCTGGGTGTGGAACAGAGACAGGTTCTGGATATTTTAAATATTCTGTCAAAAGAAGGCAGTGTAGTCAGGATTAATGAATCACTTTATCTTTCAAGGTCTGCCTATGATAATATGCTGTCGTCGCTTAACTCCTTTTTTGACGGGAAACCCGAATTAACGGTCGCGGAGTTCCGGGACATGCTTAACACGACCAGGAAATATGCGCTTCCATTCCTCGAATATCTCGATTCAAACAAGATCACCTTCCGTGCCGGCGATGTGAGAAAGCTGTTGCTTAAACCCGGAAAAACCGGTTAAATTAAATATCACTTAAACTTCAGGAGAGTATAATATGTCCGGATCGTTATGTTTTTCGGTTGGTTATTTGACAAACCGGATAAGAAAGGTTTTAAGATAAAGGTCGGCTATCGAATCCGCCGGTGATTATAATCCGGAAGTATTCAGCTTCGATAAATTTGACGGCGCCGAACATGGGACTGACTGAGAAGAAATAGACAGAAAATAAAGATAAGCTTATGAGATATTTAATTTTAAGAATATTATTACTCCTGCTTTTTGTGTTAACGCCCCTTGGCGCGTATTCCATGGATATCCGGGAATATACACTTGATAACGGGCTGAAGGTCTTGATGCTTGAAAACCATAAAGCCCCGACAGCCACTTTCCAGGTATGGTACAGGGTCGGGTCCAGAGATGAGAATATCGGAAAGACGGGCTTGAGCCATCTGCTTGAACATATGATGTTTAAAGGTACAGAGAAGTATGGTCCCAAGACCTTTTCACAGTCGATCAAACGCGCCGGCGGCAGGGACAACGCTTTTACATCCAGGGAATACACCGGATATTTCCAGCTGATCGCTTCCGACAGGATAGGACTGCCGATTGAGCTTGAAGCCGACAGGATGCAAAATCTTGTTTTAACACCCCAGTCTGTCCTGTCGGAGCGCGACGTTGTAATGGAAGAGCGCAGGATGCGTTATGAAGACGACCCAAGGAACCTGGTTTTCGAGGAGGTTATGGCGGCAGCTTTTAAGAGCCATCCTTACAGGTGGCCTGTAATCGGCTGGATGTCCGACCTGAAAGGCCTGGATCCCAGGGACCTGATCGAGCATTACAGGAGATACTATCTGCCTGATAATGCTGTTGTTATAGTTGTAGGCGATATTAATCCCGAGGAGATACTGGCTGACATCAGGGAGCGTTTTGGTGAAATTCCCAGGGGTCCCGGGATAAGAAGAATCCGGCAGGTTGATGCGGGGCAGAGCGGAGAGAGACGGGTTTATGTAAAAAAAGAGGCCAGGCTTCCATATATACTTTCGGCATATAAAGTACCGGATATAAGTCATGAAGACGCCTATGCCCTGGAGGTGCTCGGATATATTCTCTCCGGGGGCAAAAGCTCGAGATTGTTCCGGTCGCTGGTTTATGAACAGCAGCTGGCGATCTCCGCGTGGGCGAGCTATGACGGACTTTACTCGGACCCTTTCCTCTTCTTCTTCGGCGCCACCGCGGCGCAGGGCAGGAAGATAGAAGATGTCGAGAAAGCGATTATCGCCGAGATCGAAAAAATCAGGAAGGAGCCACCTTCCGAACGTGAGTTAATGAAGGCCAAAAACCAGGTTGAGGCGTCTTTTATAATGCAGCAGGATTCCATCTATATGCAGGCCAGGATTATCGGCTCTTTTGAGATGGCGGGCGGATGGAGGCTTCTGGGAAAATATCTTGACGGCATCAGAAAAGTTTCACCCGAAGATGTAAGCCGCGTCGCTGTAAAATATCTGACCGGGGACAAGAGGACGACAGGTATATTAATTCCACTTGAAGACGGAGTAAAGAAATGAAGAGGAGATATTTTAGAAATGCGGTCCTGTTTTTTGCAGCCATGTTTCTTTTGTTCAGCCCGCCGGCCCATGCCGGGCGGATAGCTGAAAGGGAGATTCTCCCGAACGGCGTTACACTGCTGCGCTCGGAAAAAAACGTGCTGCCGATGGTAACGGTTGAGGTGGCTGTAAAGGCCGGGAGTATTTTCGAGCCTTCGGAGAAGGCCGGACTGGCCAATCTTACCGCGGACCTGCTGAATGAGGGAACAAAAAGACGCACTGCCGGAGAAATAAGCGAGGAGATCGAATTTGTAGGCGGCACATTGACCGCTTCCGGCGGTTATGATTTCATAACAATAAAACTGACGGTCCTCAAAAAAGATATTGAACTCGGTTTCGACTTAATTTCCGATATTATCCTGAACCCCCTGTTCAGCCCTGATGAGATATCCAGGCGCAAGACGATGATCAGCAATGCGATAATAAGGCAGAATGAGGAGCCGGGGGTTGTCGCCTCAAAGGCTTTTTTAAAGGCTGTGTACGGAGACCATCCATATGGCAGGATGATCGAGGGGACCGAAGAGACTCTGGATAATATAACCCGTGAGGACCTCGTCGCTTTTCATGAGAAATACTATGCGCCGAACAATTCCATAATGGCTGTGGTCGGGGACATAAACAAAGATGAACTGATGACGCTGCTTAAAAGGTATTTTAAAGACTGGCGGCCACGCGAGATTAAAACCGAAATCCCACCCGTTCCGGAATTTAACCGAAAGCGTCGGGTCATCAGGATCAACAGGAATATAACCCAGGCCAATATTATTCTTGGACATCCCGGCATAAAACGCGACAGTCCTGATTATTATTCTGTTTCGGTGATGAACTACATACTCGGCGGCGGTGGTTTTGCGTCGCGCCTTATGGACAATATTCGTGACGACAAGGGACTGGCTTACGACATCTACAGCTACTTTTTTGCCAACAAATACGCGGGGAGCTTCAGGGTTGAATTGCAGACCAGAAATCGTTCGGCAAACACCGCCATAGACGAGGTGCTCAAGGAAATGAACAGGATCAGGACGGAACCCGTAAGCAGGAATGAACTTAGTGACGCGAAATCATACCTGACCGGCAGTTTCCCTCTGCGCCTTGATTCCAACAGCAAGATGGCCGGTTTCCTGATAGCGACCGAATACTATGGCCTCGGCCTGGATTATGCTGAAGATTACAGGAAGTTTATCAATGCAGTTTCCAGGCAGGATATACTGGAAGCGGCCCGGAAATATCTCGATACAGAGAACTATATCCTGGTGGTCGTCGGTGACATTAAAAAGACTGAGTTGAGATATTAAAGTGGATATAAATGGCCTGCTGAAAATGGAGGTGAGCAGGAGGAAGAGTTTTCCGGACTGCCTGAATCCTGATCTTTGCTGTTTTCATCACCAGGCTGTTAACGTGGGCATCTGGGGGTTAAGTTTCTGAATAATGCGACCGGCCCAGGCCGGCGGGTTCATAACACATGACCCTGTTTCTTCCTGCTTCCTTCGATTTATACAGGGCGATATCCGCGAGTTTCACCGTGGCGTCTATTGTGTCGCTGTCGGAAGGGAATGTGGCTATTCCGCCGCTTATGGAGATCATGCCGAGCGGTTGTTTCTCCCTGTGTCTGAAGGCTGTCGAGGCTATCAGTCCCCGTATCTTTTCCGCATACAGATAAGCCCCTTTTTTATCGGTATTAGGGAGCATAACAATAAATTCTTCCCCTCCGTATCGTGCTATTATATCGCGGCCCCTTGTATTCTCTTTTAAAAGCAGACCCAGTTCGCTGAGAAGATAGTCGCCCTCGGCATGCCCGTTGTTATCGTTGTATTGCTTGAAATGGTCTATATCGAACATAAAAAGTGATATAGGGGAATTATCAATGATGGCCCTTCTGGCCTCAAGGAGCGACCTCTCGGCAAAATACTTTTTGTTGTAAAGACCGGTCAGCGCATCCGTATTCGCCTGGTGCTGCGCGGTTGAGAGCCTCTCGCAGTTCTGCAGGGAGACCCCGGCCAGGTCTGCTATCATTGCGATAAATCTCTTTTCATTGCCTGTTGCGTTTTTTATCTTCCCGAATCCGAGGACCCCGATCAGAGTGTTTCTGAACATAACCGGGGCGCCGTAAGATATCATGTCTCCGGTCTCTTTTGGCAGGTACGGCATGTTCGCCCTGGAGATGATGACCCTCTGTTCAGCCGCTTTTCCGATGACGCCCTCGCCATAGGGCACCGTTATCTTCTGCTTCCTGTTTGAGCCGAATGCCGCCTCGATCACAAGCCGCCCGGATTCTTCGTTGAAGAGATAAAGCTCAATGCAGTCCGTATCGATAATGTCTTTGCTGAATCTGATGATAGAGGAGACTGTTTCATCAAACGTGAGGTTTGAATTAAGATTTTTAACCGCCTCTGGAATGCGCAGAACAAAAAAGAGGTACTTCTCATTCAAACGTTCCAGGTCTTCAATTTTCCGGAGGAGCTCGTTTCTGCCGGACTCGACATCAGCAATTTTTTTTTCGAAGACCCTGTTTTCTTCCAGACGTCTGATTCTTTCCAGATTGTCACCGGATTTTTTGCCGATCAGGAAAACCGGCACTATCATCAGTAAGGCAATTCCTGCAATCAGCAACGTATAAGTTTGTTCGGGCATCTCCAGCATCCGGTAATTTAAAATAATTATCAAGTCGTTTTAAGGATCACCTGGACTTCCTGACTTATATTGCATTATACACTTTTTTCGGGTTCTTCAAAAAATAATCCGACAATAAATATCACAGCTGACTCGTTGATTCATGTTTCCTGGCGGGTGTGATGATCAGCTTTGCTAATAAATATATAAATTTCTTAAATTGGACAAAGC
>JAYWMP010000289.1:0-8081 GCA_035873255.1 Nitrospirota bacterium | reverse complement strand
ACTTTGTCGCCTTGTCCTCGATAAAGTCTCTGAGGTGACTGTCTTCCTCGACACCTATTGGTGTTTCAAGAGAGATAGGCTCCTTGGAAACTTTAAGCATCGCCTTCACTTTTTCGACCGGGATATTTAATTTTTCGGCTACTTCCTCGGATGAAGGCTCCCTTCCTTTTTCCTGGACGAGTTCCCTGGTCCCCTTTGTCATTCTGTTAATAGACTCCACCATATGCACCGGGATTCTGATTGTTCTGGACTGGTCGGCAAGCGCCCTTGTAATCGCCTGCCTTATCCACCATGTGGCATATGTGCTGAATTTGTATCCACGCCTGTATTCAAATTTATCAACCGCCCTCATGAGACCAATATTGCCTTCCTGAATCAGGTCGGAAAATCCGAGCCCCCTCCCAAGATATCTCTTGGCGATGCTTATAACAAGCCTCAAATTGGCTTCCACCAAAGCGCTCTTTGCTTCGCTGATCTCCTCTTCTCCGGCGACCATGATTTTAAGCACCTTTTTAATTTCATCGTAATTTATACCTAAAAAGTTTTCCTTTTTTGTGATCTCTTTCGCGTAACCTGAGTACTCCGCGACAAGCCGGCTTACTTCATCGTTTATCGCGGTCGGGGGCCCCTCTCTAAGCTCTTCAATGTTAAATCCAAGATGCTTCGCCCGCCTTTTTATTGAGGTCATCTGCCTGATTCTCTCATCGATGAACTTCGCCGCTTTCCTGAGTTCTTCAGCAAAGGCCTTCATTACTTCATCTTTCAGTCTCAACTGGCGGATTTTCTCAAAGATAAGCTCAGCATTTTCCGTGATCGCCCCATTATTTTTTCTCTGCGAAGCATCGCCTTTTCCAGCTGACTTCTTAAGCAGCATTCTCTTCTGAGAGAGCAACTTTATATCATGTGTGATATTGAAAAACCTCTTCCTCTCGGATTCAAGGATCTCATCATCCTCATCGTCCCCGTTCAGTAAAATCTCCTCCAGGGGCGCCTCTCCGTTTTCAACCATCTTCCCGAGCTCTATAATTTTCTTCAGGGCGAAAGAGAGTGAAAAAACAGCCCTTGCGACTTTCTCTTTCCCCAGTTCCATCCTTTTGGCTATTTCGACCTCGCCCTCTTTCGTAAGCAGGGGCACTCCGCCCATTTCCTTTAAGTAAATTTTTATCGGATCGTGTTTCCCCTCTACTAAAAAGCTGTCCTTGCTTTCGCTGTCATCAACCTCTTCTTCGACTTCGTCATCAAGCTCTTCATCTGTTTCTTCTTCACTCTCTTCGTCGGTTTCTTCCTCAAATTTGTCGTCATCATGCTCTTCATCGGCTTCATTATTGTAATCATAAAAATCTCTCATAGTTCTTTTTCCTTGATTAATTTTTGTTTCTCAATTAACAGAGAGTTAATGTGCTTAATGTCACCCGACACCTCCGCCAGACGGATCCTTTCGTCAAGCTTGTTTCCCCTGATTCTTTCAATACAGTCCTCTATATTCCTGTCGGCATGTTCCATGTCAAAGCCAGGATCAACAGAGAGTTTGGTAAAAAGGGACTTCTCCTGCTCATCAACGTCATCGAGTAAAACCACAAGGTCTTTTTTATCTTTCAGGGATGCTATCTTCTTCAGTAATGAAGCCACGGTTTTATCCCTGATCTCACCGCAGTCGATCACTGAGAGCACATAATCAATTTTTTCAGGAAAGGCAATAAGAGCGCTCAGAAGAATATGCTCTTCCCTGTTCCCCGTGGAAGGAGGTGTTTCATATGAGTCATTCCTCCGTGGAACCGTCCTGTTCTTTATATTCCTGTATTCCTGCCTGATTGCAGCTTCATTAATCCTTGTCTTTTCGGACAATTCGATCAGCATTTCATCAGCAACAAGCAGGTCCTTTATCCCGGCTATCATGGTCAGCGCTTCCCTTGCAGTCCTGATCTTTTCCTCGCTGGAAACGCCGAAGAGAAAATCTATCATTGATTTCGCGGTCTCAAGCAAGCTCATGAACGCGGAACTCCCGTGCTTTTGCAGGTAACTGTCTGGGTCTTCCCTGTCCGGCAGCAATAGAACTTTCGGCCTGAAATCCATCCGGAAGATAAGCGCCAGCGCCCTTTTTGCGGCAGCTATCCCGGCGGCGTCTCCGTCAAAGACGAGAACGGCCCTGTCTGTCAGCGCCCTTAATTTCTGAAGGTGGCCGGAAGTCAGTGAAGTGCCAAGAGGGGCGACGACATTGCGAAATCCGTATTGAAAACAGACTATGGTATCCATATATCCCTCGACAATAATAACATAGTCTTTCTTTAATATTTCCTCTTTTGCGTTATAAAGACCGAAAAGCGTATCCGATTTTTTAAAAACAACCGTCTCCGGTGAATTGATATACTTCGGCATTGCGTCGTTGAACGCCCTCCCTCCAAATCCGACCACATTACCGCTGATGCTCATTATAGGAAAGATTATCCTTTCCCTGAACATATCGTAAAATCCCCTGTTGCCGGAAACAGCCATCCCGGCTTCTTTTATTATCGAATCATGATAACCTGAATTTCTCAAATGTTTCAAGAGGTTATGCCATCCCGGCGGCGCGTATCCCAGGCGAAACAGGTCCAGGGATTCACTGTTTAGTCCCCTGTTTTTCAGGTATCCGGCGGCTGCCTCCGACTCCTTTAATCTCGCTACGAAATAATTCATGGCTTCAACAAGTGAATTCCTTATCCGCTCGTTCTTCTGAAGAGTCTTTTTGTCAGGCATACCAAAGGTGAAGGGAATGCCCGCCTTCTTCGCCAGTAAAGCCACTGACTCATTAAAGGAAAGGTTTTCGTATTTTGACACGAAGCTTATAACATCACCGCCGACGCCACAGCCGAAACAATGGAATATCTGTTTTGCCTGGCTGACGGTGAAAGATGGGGTCTTCTCGGTATGAAACGGGCAGAGGCCATTCCAGTTCTGTCCGGTCTTTTTTAATTGAATGAAACCTGATATTAACTCAACAATATCTATCCTGGATTTAATATCTTCGAGAAGTCTCTCTGTCTGCATTGTATCCCCTACCGAAGAGCGATTTGCTGTATTTTAACATGAAAAGTGATGAAACATGAGATCAGGCTGGTCGCACTTCCGTATGCCTGTAAACTTCAGCGCCACGAACAGCTATTGGGGCTGTTCCGGGATGGCGATCCTGTTTCAACGCCATAAGGACAGGCGGCAGAGCTGTCCGAAAGAATTACAGTCAAACTTTACTGCTCCTCATTATCCTGTTGAACCCAGAACATTCCAGTATTTTGACCGGGGAACCGGCCTCGTCCGGAAATATTTCATCGAAGAGCAGGTTCAATCCAAGGTTGTCGCTTGATATATGTCCGGCTATAACTACATTCAGGTGGTTTTTTTCAGCCTCCTTGCGGCTTTCCTCACCTAAATGCATTGCCACGATTGTGTTTACCCCGGCGGAAGTCAGGCTTCCGAATATGTCCTTTGAACCTTCGGTGCCCCCTGTCATATCCACGAATACCTTGCCGGCCTTCCTCGTTTTTGAACCCAGGATTATCCTGGGACCCGATCCGTTTTTGGCGGCGCTTCTGTATTCAGGAATTTCCCTGAGCAACCCGGTCAGGTCCGAAAGAGTATCCGGTTTCGTGTCATCAAGAAGTTTCTGAAGAAAAGCAGCCACCATATTGTCTGCGGGAGTATGAATACATATAAAGGGAAAACCCAGGAGTTTCGCGGCATCCACCGCCCTTGCATGGTTGAAAGGCATTATCTTCCGCTGTACTTCGTTGATCCGGGTTTCCATAAGGTCCTCGGCAATATTTATCGGCACGCCGAACCTGTTTAAAATATCGGCCTGCATATGCATTACAGAATAAAGATTCGCGTACGCCATCCCCTCCGGATGATGTGACATGATAAGGTCAACCGCTTCGCCCCTGTTTCTCAGGCTTTCAACGAGCAGGACTTCCCCTGCCTCGCAATCGATCCCGACAAGTATGGAGTTGATCTCTTCCTCCCCGCTGCCGTTCAGGATACGTGTGTCGGCGTATGGATTTTCGAGTGATTCCAGGTCAAACAGGTCCTTCTCGTCCGGTTTAAGCCCGGAGTATTCCTTTTCCGCGCGCTGGAGGACCTTTGAGACAGCATCTCTTCCTCGTGGGTCACTATTAATGCCTACGGCTACCGCTTTCTTATATATATCTTTAAGTTTCATGCTTTAATTTGGTGACTCCAGTAGTTCTCTTACTCTGTTGTTTACCAATCTGCCGTCGGCAAGGCCTTTTATCCGGGGCATAAGTATCCTCATAACCTTGCCGATGTCCGTGACATCTCTGACTGAGGACTCTTTTATGGCCTGCCGGATTATCTCCTCCAGTTTTTCGGCGGAGAGCTGTTCCGGCATATATGATTGAAGGATTGCCAGTTCGCTTCTCTCCTGTTCAGCAAGGTCATCCCTGCCGCCTTTGGAAAACTGTTCAATCGATTCCCGGCACTGCTTTGCCAGGGTTGAAAAAATTGATATTATATCTTCATCGGAAAGCGTCCGCCCCTTGTCTATCTCACGGTTTTTGACTGCGGCCTTTACCAGTCTCAATACCGAGAGCCTTAGCTTATCGGACTCTTTCAATGCCTTCCTGAAATCTTCATCAATCCGCTGCGAAAGTGACATCTTATCTCACCGACATTCTGGTTCTTTTCAATGCCTTCTTCCTTGCTGCAATGGCCTTCTTTTTTTTCTTCACGCTTGGCTTTTCATAGAACTCTCTTTTCCTTACCTCGGAAAGAGTTCCTTCTTTTTCACACTGTTTTTTGAATCTTTTGAGGGCGTTTTCGAGCGAATCATTTTCGCGTACCCTTATCAGGGGCATCCATGTATCACTCCCTTATTTAAAAAATAGAAACCATTTTAGCAATTTAATGCCCGGACTGTCAATGCGGCGGGCTGGCGGCGGAAACCGCTTTCATATCACTGAACAAACGCTCCCTTCACGTCTTCAGCAAGGCCGGGGCTAAAAAGGAATGTATCCGACAGAAGCAGCTAAGAATCGGGCTTGAATATATCCGCAATAGGATATTTTCCCTATGCCGTATAAGAATTTATACCAATTGTTTCAGCGTTTTCATCGTGTTATGATTAATTAAAGTCTGTGTGGGTTTTGTCTTTTTTTGTTTTTGTCATGCCCGAAGCCTGCCCTCGACTCCGATCGGGGGTCTCGGGCATCCAGAACCTGTTGAAAAGACTGGATTCTCGGTGTAAGTCCTCGCGAGAGTCGCGGCGACCGGCTTAAGGACCGCCGGAATGACAGACAGAAACTTTGACTTTACACACATACTCTAATGAAGGTGCGGGCGATATTCCGCCTGAATGCGAATGATCTTTCGGGAAAGGAGGCATAAAAATGCTGTTTTCTTAAAAAATCCAATGAAAGGAGGTATGAAAATGATTATTAAGAGTTCTGAAACAAAGGTAGAAAAAGGCACTCTCGCCCTTGTTCTTTTCGGCCCGGTATTCGGCTTGCTGTATATATTTCTTCTGCCGTTGACAGCCGCCATAACACTACTTCTGGCCATTCCGGAGTATGCAAGCGCCAGGAAGGCAACCGTTCTGGAAAACTCCCCGATGTGTATAACCTGCCACACGTCAAAAGGGCTGGAAAAGATATTCATGAACAGGGAGAGACTTTCGGTTTTCGTTAATACGGATGATTTCAGCAATTCCGCTCACACCTTTCTGCGCTGTACCGACTGCCACGGGAAAGTATCGATGGCGACTCATCCCGGCCGGGCGTTTGCAAGCAGAAGCGCCTTTGAACTGGAAACAGCCGAAGTCTGCGGAAACTGCCACACGGACAGAAAACTCAGGGCAAATCCGGTCCATGCTTACCTGACAAACAAAATAAACGCACCCCCGTTATGCACAAAATGCCATGGCGCTCACAACGTAAAGCGCATTGCCGAATGGAGACCCGCCGAAACCGGTAATCAGCACTGCCTTATCTGCCACGAACAAAAAATCAGCAAAAGATTAAACAATGGAGAGAAGCTGTCACTTTATATTGACGAGGCACTATTAAGCGCCTCTGTTCACAACCGCCATGCCTGTTCTGATTGTCATACTGATTTTTCGATGAAGTCCCACCCATTCAAAAAGTTCGACAGCAGCCGCAAACATTCGATTGCAGTGTCGGAGGCATGCAAAAAATGCCATCCCGACAAGTACACAGCCGTCAGCCGGAGCATACACTCCACAATGGTCAGCGAAGGCAATCTGAAAGCGCCCGTCTGCACGGACTGCCACGGATTCCACACGGTAGGACCAAAAGCCGTGTATGACACCATGAGCGGCGTACCCTGCAGAAAATGCCACGAGAATACATTCAGGGTCTATTCGCAAAGCGTTCACGGCATGGCAAAGACCAGTGGTGAACATAAGGCGCCCCTCTGCTCTGCGTGCCATTTCGCGCATGAGGTCGAGGCCGCCGCAATGACGGAGAAGATAAGAAAAGCATGTCTCGGCTGCCACAAGGAGGCGGAAGCCGCGCATAAACAGTGGCTCCCCAACTCTGCTCTTCATCTGAGCGCCGTAGCATGCGCTGCATGCCATTCTCCTGACTCTGAGAAGGGAATCTACCTGAGACTCTATGACCAGAATACGGGTGAGCCCTTTACAGAGGAACAGATGCTGGAGCTTCTGGGAATCAATTATGAAGGTCTTTCCGGAAGGATGGACGCCCACGGTGACGGTATCGACTCTTCTGAACTCTGGAACATTGTTAAACAGCTGAATAAAAAGGGCGCAGACGCCAGGATAACATTTCTCGGCCGGATGGATATCAGCAACGGGATTGACGCCCATCGACTGACGATCAAGAAGAATGCGGTCAAGCAATGCGACAGCTGCCACAATACAAACTCGGACTTCTTCCGGAGTGTCACGGTCGCGGTGGTTAAAGCCGACGGAAGGATAACCCGTTATGACGCCAAGCCGGAGGTGCTTGGTTCAATGGTCTCCATGCTTTCGATAAAAGACTTTTACGTTCTCGGAAGCACCCGGCTCAGGATGCTGGACTGGCTCGGCATACTCATGATCTTCGGTGGAATATTACTCCCTGTAGCGCACATTACCGTCAGGATACTGACTTCTCCCGTGAGGGAAGCGAAGAGATTGAACCGACTCAGAAAGGAGGGAAGAAGATGAATAGAATAAAAAAGATCTATCTCCATCCTCTGCCTGTCAGAATATGGCACTGGATTAATGCCGTCAGCTTTATTGTTCTGATAGTTACAGGGCTCCAGATCAGGTACCGTGAAATCCTGGGCCTGATGAACTTCAGGACCGCCGTTGATATTCACAACTTCTTCGGGTTCATCCTGATATTCAACTTCTTCATATGGCTTGTGTTTTATATAGTTACAGGGAAAATAAGGATATATCTCCCTCCGCTGAATTTCAGGAAGTTTATTACGGGATGCGTTAAACAGGCCAGATACTATGGATATGGAATCTTCATGGGGGACCCCAATCCCCATCACGCTACTCCGGACAACAAGTTTAATCCGATGCAGCAGATGGCGTATCTTGCCATAATGTTGCTGTTGATTCCCCTGCAGATGATCACCGGCCTGTTTCTATGGGACGTGAAGCTGTTTGCGGACTGGATCAACCTTGCCGGCGGCATAAAGATAGTCGATACGATCCATGTCTTTCTCTTTCTGTTCTTCACCTCGTTCATCTTCGTTCATGTTTATCTGGCAACGCTCGGACATACTGTGACCGCGCATATAAAGGCAATGGTTACAGGTTATGAGGAAATGGAAGAGGAACGCGGACACTGATCCGGACTGTTTCAGGGGGGCCGTTAATGACGGCCCACTGAATTTTAATCCACCCAGGTGCTATCCGCCCGCTCTTATCCGACCTTCGGGGCCATTATAATGACAGCGAGGCAGCTTTTATCTCTTCAAGTTTTTTTAACGCCCTGCCTGAATCGAGCGAGTCCCTGGCCATCTCAAAGGCCATTCCAAGATCAGGCGCCTTTCCGGAGACCGCGATGCCGGCGGCGGCGTTTATCAGGACAATGTCCCGCTTATGGCCTTTTTCT
>JAYWMP010000283.1:0-7044 GCA_035873255.1 Nitrospirota bacterium | reverse complement strand
ATATGTATTTATCGGCCCCATACTGCCCATGGATGTGAAGGCCCTGGGTGATCGATTAAAGGGACTTGCGGACAGAGTAGTAATAGATAAATTAAATTATCCTTCAAAGGTCCGCAAGATATATCAGGATTACAAGATAGGGTATGCTTTGTCCGGGGATTATTTCAGAGAAACAACGAGAGCGCTTGAGAAAATTGCGGGCGTGCCGGCATAATGAATAAAAAGGAATTGGTGGCGGTGCAGGGAATTGAACCCCGGACACTGCGGATATGAGCCGCATGCTCTAACCATCTGAGCTACACCGCCGCTTTAAAGGAACCCCGGCCTTGATTTTGCCCTGTCGCCCTGATGGATTTCCTCGGGCGTCCGGACCCGGAACTATCATCAACAGGGCTTTCAATTATAACAGAAAGAATCCGGCTAATAAAAGAGGGCGAACCTCCGGGTCCTTATATTTATGAGAACGCCCAGTGAGATATAATTTGAAAGCAGGGCCGTGCCCCCGTAGCTGAAAAACGGCAGGGGGATGCCGACCACAGGCATAATTCCGAGGGTCATTCCAACGTTTACGAAGAAATATATGGAAAACATGAAGGTGATCCCTAATGCCAGTATTTTCCCGAAATCGTCTTTTGCCTTTCTCGCGGTGTCCAGGCCCCGCATTATCAGCAGGAAATACAGTGACAGAAGAAAGAGGGACCCGATAAAGCCCCATTCCTCGGCAAACACGGCAAATATAAAATCGGTATGTTTTTCCGGGAGGAACCTGAAAGGCCCCTGTGTCCCTTTCAGAAACCCTTTGCCCGAAAATTCCCCGGAGCCTATCGCAACTTTCGATTGTTTGATATGATAGCCTATGCCTGACGGGTCAACTCCCGGTTCAACAAAGGCTATAAGCCTGCTTTTCTGATAGTCTTCCAGCCTTTCCCACATCAAATTCCCGAGAAAAGGCATCGAGACGAACCCGATTATTACAGTGAGTATGAGGGCTTTTTTCTGCAGCCCCCTGGTAAGTGATAAAGCGATGAAGATGATAATGATGACCAGTCCCGTGCCGAGGTCAGGCTGTTTGACAAGAAGCATAAACGGCAGAAAGACGAAGACAAAGAATATGCGGAGTAAGGACATTATACCGATAGGCTCCTGGACAGAACTGAAATGCCTGGAAATCATTATTATAAATATAAGTTTGAAAAATTCCGAGGGCTGGAATGATATCGGCCCGACCCCGATCCATCTCTGCGCGCCCATCCCTGTTTTTCCTGAAATAAGCACAATAAGGAGGAATATCAGGCCTGCTATATACATGGGGACGGATATCCTGCTGAGCCAGATATAATCGAAGCTGACGAACACTATGAGTCCCAGCACCCCAAGTAACAGCCAGATAATCTGCTTTATATAGAATGGTGACTGCGTGCTTTCCATCGGCTGACGAGTTGCACTGAAAATCGTCAGTATCCCGATAAGCGATATGGCGATCACGGTAAAGAATATCAGCCAGTCGAAGTTCCGTATCAGAGTTCTGTCAATTCTGAACATCGGTCGATTCTTCCTGTTTTGCCTTCCGGAGCATATAAGCTTCTATGACTCTTTTTGCTATCGGCGCAGCCGTGCTGCCTCCATGGCCTCCGTGTTCGACAAACACCGACAGGGCGATCTCGGCTTTTTCTCCGGGCGCGAATGCAATAAACCACGCATGGTCCCTGTATTTCTCCGGAATTTTTTTTGAATTTCCTGAATATTGTTGTCTGGCGCCGACTACCTGTGCTGTTCCTGTTTTGCCCCCTATGGTTGTAATGGCCGATTTTGCGGCCTGGCCGGTCCCGTCCGGCTCCTCGACGACTCCCAGGAGGCTGTCCCTGATTATTTCAAGTGTCCCCGGCTTAAGATCGATCTTGCCGAGAGGGACCGGCTTCATGCCTTTAATAATCACCGGCCTGTATATTGTCCCGCCGTTTGTGATTGCGCTCATCATCACAGCCATCTGTATCGGTGTGGTGGATACATAGCCCTGGCCGATGGAACTGATGATTGTTTCACCCAGAAACCACGGGGCGTTTTTTGTCGCCATTTTCCACCTGGTGTTTGGTATAAGCCCCTTTCTCTCGCCGCCAAGGAGTATGCCCGTCTCCCTACCGAGACCGAATTTGAGCGCGTACTCATAGATTTTGTCGATTCCGAGCTGTCTCCCGACCTCATAAAAATATACGTCGCACGATTCAACCAGCGCCCTGTGCAGGTTGACCGATCCGTGGCCTTTCTTCTTCCAGCAGTTGTAATTCCATTTTCCATAGTTCATTCTGCCGTTGCAATATTTTTTAGTAGTGGTGTCGATGATACCTTCTTCCAGCGCTGCTATCGCCGTTATTATTTTAAATGTAGAGCCCGGGGGGTATTGACTCTGCAGCGCCCGGTTTAACATCGGCATATTCTTCTGCCGGGTAATGGCCGTCCAGTCCGCGTAACTGATGCCGTTTGCGAATTTATTCGGATCAAAAGAAGGAGAGCTTACGAGCCCAAGTATTTCACCGGTTTCAGGCTGCAGCGCGACCAGCGCCCCGGTCAGGCCCTCGAAGGACTTTTCCCCTTCTTTTTGCAGTTCGATATCCAGGCTTAGAGTGATATCATCGCCTTTTACAGGCGGTTTTTCCTGTATTAGCCTGATCTCCCTGCCCAGCGCGTCAACTTCGAATATCTTTTGGCCGGAAATACCCCTGAGGGTTTTATCAAAATACTTTTCAACACCCCACTGCCCGATAAATGCGTGACGGGGTAAATCCTTGTATTCAGGGTTTTCCAGCTGGCCGGGTGTGAGTTTGCCGAGATATCCGATCGCGTGCGCGCCCGTCTTTCCATAGATATAGTCCCTGCTGACCGCGATTTCAATGATAAGTCCCGGAAAGTCGGTGCGTCTGGCTTCTATAACGCTGACCTCCCTGAAAGAGAGCCTTTTTTTTATTCTTACGGTCGTGAACGGGCTCTGCTTTTTTATGCTGATTTTCCCGGATATTTCTTCAGAGGGGATGTCCAGTATTTTTGACAGCGCCTCTACATTGCTGCCGTCGAATTCTCCAGGGATTACGGATGCGATGAAATAAGGGGTGTTTTTTACCAGAGGTATCCCGTTTCTGTCAAATATGATCCCCCTCGGCGCCTGCACGTTGATAACCCTGAGCCTGTTGGATTCCGATATCCTTCTGAATTCGTCGCCCTGCAATATCTGGAGCTGCCAGAGCCGCAGCAGGAGGATGATGAACCCTATAACGATTATATATCCGACAACAACGATTCTGTCCGGTCCATCTTTTTCAATCTGCATGATCAGGCCTTATAAATATCCCTGCCGGCGCATTCAACAGGGACTGCATTACAGCGATAAACAAAGCGTTAGAGATCGCCGTCGGCATTGTATCGAATAAACTTCTTGCCATAAATACAATGGTGTTGTCGATCAAGGTAAAAAAGGAGACGGCGATTATACCCAGCAACGGGGTCCACCTGAAAAACCCTCCAGAGGTGAAAAAGGGGACCGAGAAACCTATTATTCCTTTCGCAAGCATATTCGGCCCTAAAATAGTTGAGGACAGGATGTCTTCCAGCGCGCCGATGGCGCCCCCTAACAGCAGGCTTTTTGTCTGTCCATACCTTGTTCCGGCATAATAGACCAGCAGGGTGGTCAGGTCGAGAGGGACTCCGATGACAGAGAGCCTGCCCTGCAGGATGAAGGAAAGAAATATCAGTATCAGCCAGTATAAGAAGTGTTTCACCTGACTATTAACACTTCCTCTATTCTGGTGTCATCCTGAAAAGGGACTACTTCAATCTGGCGAAAGTAACCGCCGTCTTTTTTATCGTGCACCTTTGATACATATCCTACGGGAATCCCCGGTGGAAATAATGAGTCAAGCCCCGAGGTTATTAAGGTGTCGCCGGTTTTTATCTCTTCTTCATATGGAATGTACTTAAGAATACATTTCCCCGTACCCGTGCCCGAGATTATCCCTTCCGTTCTGGTTTCCTGTTGCCTGACCGCGGCGGAAAAACTTATGTCTGTCAGCAGTATCAGCCGGGAATATGAATCCGAGACATCCAGGATTTTCCCTGCAAGCCCCTCAGGGGTCATCGCGGTCATGTCTTTTTTGACGCCGTCTTTCAGCCCTCTGTCGAGTATAAGGATGTTTTTTGGATGATCAATGCCTCTTGCGACGACCCTGGCCGATACAACATAGTTCTTTTTGCTTTCCCTGAGTTTCAGTAGCTCCCGCAGCCGTTTATTTTCTATCAGGGTTTCCTGGTCCCGTTCTTTCTCCATCAACAGTTTTCTGATCCGCTGCTCCAGCAACCTGTTCTCTTCATCCCGCAATATCATCATTCTGAAAGGTTTGGTAAGCGCGTCGGAAAGGTCTTTTGTTATCTCGAAAGAACTGTTAATGATGCTGTTTATGAAGTCTATATGCAGCAAAAGCCCTTTTTTGCTCTGGTAAGTCATCAGGATGAAAGTGATTACTACGAAGATGAAAAAAAAGTATTTTTTCCTCTGCATTATTAATTAATTGATGGCTATTCTACGCAGTAATTCCAGCTCATCAAGCATTTTCCCTACACCTATAACAATTGCGGTCAAGGGATTCTCCGCAACGATGACCGGCAGGCCCGTCTCCTGTTTGATCAGTGAGTCGATCCCGCGAAGAAGCGCCCCTCCGCCGGCCAGAACAATACCTCTGTCAACAATATCAGCCGCAAGCTCCGGCGGGGTGTTTTCAAGCGCCAGCCGTATTGTATCCAGTATAATGTTTATCGGTTCGGTTAAGGCCTCGCGTATCTCGTTTTCGTTTATGGTTATGGTCTTTGGTATGCCGGATATCAGGTCTCTACCCTTGATGTCCATAACGCGCTTTTCAGCGTCCTCCATGATAAAGGCCGACCCGAGATTTATTTTTATCTGCTCTGTTGTCATCTCACCGACCATCAGGCTGTATCTTCTTTTTATGTACGCCATGATAGCCTCATCCATTTTATCGCCGCCGACTCTTACGGCCTTGCAGTAAACCACGCCGTCCAGGGAAATTACCGCGACATCAGTCGTTCCTCCTCCGATATCCACAATCATGTTGCCGGACGGTTCGCCTACGGGAAGACCGACACCGATTGCTGCGGCCATAGGCTCTTCAACCAGGTAGACTTCCCTGGCCCCGGACGCTTCCGCCGCATCCTTGACGGCCCTCTGTTCAACCTGGGTGATGCCGGAGGGTACACCGATGATGACCCTTGGAGAGACAAAGCTGCGCCGGTTATGGACCTTTTTTATGAAATACTTGAGCATTTCCCCGGTTGCGTCAAAGTCAGCGATAACACCTTCTTTCATCGGCCTTATCGTCATGATGTTCGCAGGTGTCTTCCCCAGCATTCTTTTTGCTTCTCTGCCGACGGCAACCGTTTTTTTGTTGTCTTTTCTTATTACCACAACGGAAGGTTCGTCGCATACAATGCCTTTTCCCCTGACATAGACAAGGGTGTTGGCCGTGCCAAGGTCTATAGCGAGGTCATTTGAGAATAATCCTAAAATACTGTTGAAAAACATTATGCCTCCAACATCTATACTATCATTTTTTTATTACAATTGTGTCGGCCAGTTCATCTCCCAGCCGCTTACCGTCCCTGCTGCCGAGGACAAGAATAAATTCAAGGGCGAATACAAGAATCGAAAATATCCATCCTATCCAGGGGACAAACCAGAAAATATATCCGGCAGCAAGAGTGCTATTTCTTAAAATGGAATCTTTAAAGCTGCAGGGACCATCGGTTTCAGTGGAAACCACCCTTAAATTAATCAGTTTTTTGCCGATGCTTTCGCCATATCCAAACCCGTCCCCCAGAAGCAGATACGCAAGTCCGGCGAGATGGCCTGCTTTAGGGATAATTGCAGCCACTGCGACAATCAGGATGAAATCGACGGCCTTAGCCGCAGTTCTAAGAAGGATCCCGGGACCCCTTAGTTCCTCAGACATTAAGCATACTAACAAAACGCCCGGGGATTTTTCAATGAGACCTTTAATATTTTTTAAAAATAGCATAAAATACAAGCCGTTCTGGAAAAACCCGCTGACAACAGGTGAGTTGTCCGGAAGGTCGGAATTCCCGGCGGGAGTAGCTGGCCTTTTTAAGTCCGGGCGTAATTTATGGAGAGACTCTTAATATAGAGTTTGTCTATAAACATAACAATTGAGCCGTCATTCCGGCAGTCTGTTGAGCGGGAATCCAGTCTTTTCAGTGAGTTCTGGATGCCCGAGGACCCCCGATCGGAGTCGAGGGCAGGCTTCGGGCATGACAAAAATTAAAAACGGCGATTTATAAACAGACTTTAATATACAGGTGTTATTTATATGACTATAGTGCTTGCCACAACGAACAGGAAGAAGATTGAAGAGATAACAAGAATGTTTGCCGGCTTTAATGTCCGGTTCCTGCCGCTGGATTCTTTTCCGGACTGTCCGGAAATAATAGAAGATGGAAAGACTTTCAGGGCCAATGCAGTTAAAAAGGCGGTAAGTATTTCGAGAATCACGGGACATCCCGCGATAGCGGATGACTCCGGGCTTGAGGTCAGGGCGCTTGGTGGGGCCCCCGGCATTTTCTCCGCGAGATATGCGGGGGAAGGGGCGGATGACGGGGAAAATGTGAGGAAACTGCTTCGGGAGTTGAAAGGCCTTGAAGACCGGGACAGGCAGGCGAGGTTTGTCTGCTGCATGGCGTTTGCCGATCCTGACGGGAGTTGTAAGACCTTCACCGGTTATATTAGCGGTATGATCGGCAGAAGGCGGAAGGGCTTCAATGGATTCGGCTATGACCCTGTTTTTTACCCGTCCGGTCATGACCGGACATTTGCTGAGATGTCCGATTCGGAAAAAGACAGTCTGAGCCACAGAGGGAAGGCGCTGAAGAAATTGTATGCCTACCTGAGGAAAACTATTTAATTTTTTAAAGGGTTAGCAGGTTTTGTCATCTTTTTAAAACAGGTATTTAACTTGAAAAGTTAGATTA
>JAYWMP010000264.1:0-1721 GCA_035873255.1 Nitrospirota bacterium | reverse complement strand
GCTTTAAGTGAACTGGGGTACCTGTAATGTTAGTGGAAATGAAGGTTGAGGGCCTTCTCTTTGATCCAAGAAGCAATATGTATATTCTTTTACTGAAGGAGCTGGAAGGTTCCGGCACACTCCCGATATGGATCGGAAAGCCGGAAGCGGATTCCATCGCCCTGGCGCTGGGAAAAGTTGCGACGCCCAGGCCTCTTACGCATGATCTGGTTAAAAACATCATAGATGGTCTTGGCGTCAGGATAACGAAGATCGTCGTGACAGAGATAATAGACAACACCTATTACTCATTTGTTTATGTCTTTGACGGTAAGGATGAGACACTGATTGATTCAAGACCCAGCGACGCCGTCGCCGTTGCGCTGAGAACAAATGCCCCCATATTTGTCGAAAAGGGCATTGTGGGGACAAAGACGGCTGATGAACTGGATGAATGGCTGAAAAATCTCAAGCCTGAAGATTTTGGAAATATTATGTAATGCTTAAGAGAACCGAGGGCATTGTCCTTAAGACCAATCCCTTTGGCGAAGCAGACCTGATAGTTACATGTCTCTCTAAAGATTACGGCATATTAAAGACCTTCGCGAAGAGCCCCCGTAAGATTAAAAGCAGGTTCGGAAGCAGCCTTGAACCTCTTACGCATTCGATGATATCATTCTGGGGAAAAGAGGACGCCGCGCTGCCAAGGCTGGTGCAGTCTGACATTATATATCCTTTCCATTCGTTAAGGAGCGATTTCAGGCGTTTTCTGCGGGTGTCGGAGCTGGTGGAGCTGACACTCTGTTTTGTCCCCGAGAGAGACGCAAGCAGGAATGCCTATCACCTGCTGATCAACACATTGCGCACCATCGAGGTTGACAGCGACATGGATCTCTTAATCCTCTACTACAAGTTGAATCTGCTTAATATCGCGGGGTTCTCGCCAAAACTCGATAACTGCGGCAGGTGTGGCAAATCAGGAGATGCTTTCTATCTTTCCCATGGTTCCGTACTATGCGAAAGATGTTCGGATGGTCCGGAACCGTCTTTCAGGATTTCGAAAGGAGTCATCAGTTTTTCTTCAACTCTGCTTGGCTGGAGTCCATTAAAACTAAAAAGAATAAGACCGGCTCACTTTCTTATCCCTGAACTCACAAAAATAACGGATGCACATATAAAATATGTCGTTGAGAAAAATCTTAGGACCAGATCATTTCGGGTCTTTCAACCTTTATGATTCTCTGAGCTTTTCCTCCTCTTCCTGAAGGGTTTTGCAGTTTATGCACATTGTCGTGACAGGCCTTGCTTCGAGCCTTTTAATATCTATTTCTTCTCCACAGTCCTCGCAGATACCGAACGTGCCTGCTTCGATGCGATCGAGCGCGGCATCTATTTTTTTCAGGAGGCGCTGTTCTCTTCCCCTGAGGCGTAGCATGAAACTCCTGTCTGTCTCGGCCGTGGCCTGATCACCAAGATCGGGGAAAATAGTCTGTCCGGGAAGTTCATTCAGGGCGGATTCGGCTTCGGTCAGGAGAGCTTCTTTTTGTTGTAACAGTTTTATCTTGAACGCCCTGTTTTTTTCTTCCTTACTGGAAACGATATCGGCTTCTTTCTTTTTCGTTTTACTGCTCTTTTTTACGGAATCAGCTTTTAATTCTTTTTGATTTGCGGTATCTTTTATCTTACCCATAATGAACTCCTGTTTTTTGTTTTCTTACAGTAACAGAATGATTTATTTTTAG
>JAYWMP010000256.1:0-5209 GCA_035873255.1 Nitrospirota bacterium | reverse complement strand
TTTTACCGGTTTCAATTTTTTCCCTCTATCCTGGTCAATGATTCCTCCAGAAGTTTCAACTGTTCTTCTTTCGTCAGTTTTTCCTTAAGCTTTTTCTCGGCAAGCTCCATGGCTATCTCGACGGCTTCCGCCTTGATGACCGCCCTTGCATTTTTCACCTCAAAATCTATGTTGGCCTTTGCCTGGTTGAGGATATTAGCCTTCAGTTTATCGCCTTCCTGTATCAGTCTCTCCTTCTCTTTTTCGCCGGAAAGTTTTGCTGACGCGATAATAGTCTCGATCTCCGAATCCTTTAACTTGAGTCTCTCCTCTACTTCATCAAACGCTTTCTTCGCAAGCTCTTTTGCCTCACGCGCCTCTTTGAGTGTCTGCTCTATAAGTTCCGTTCTCTTTTGAAAAAATCCCTTAATGTCCATTTTCTTGAGTAACAGAAACAGCAATACGACGAGTATTGAAAAGTTTATGACCGGCCATAAGTAAATCTCGAAAATCGAGCGCTGCGCCTCTTCACCGCCGCTCGCGGCGGCAACGGAAACAAATAACACACAACATACAAGCAGAATTAATCCGGTTATGGAACTTTTCATTTTCCCGGAGACCGCATTTTTAAGACCTGAACCCTGAATTTTCTTCATCATACCCGCACCAGCTTTCTGACAATTTCATCCGAGAATTTTTCGACATCGGACCTCAATACCTGTTTCGCCTTTTCAACTTCAGCCCTGAGGTCTTCCCTTCCCTTCTGAATCATGGCGGATGCGGTGGCTTCCGTTTCGGTAAGCAGCGCTTTCTGAATCTCCAGGCCCTCATCCCTCATTGTTTCGAATACTTCTTTCGCCCTGGCCCTTGCATTCGCAATCTCCCTGTTCATCGTCGCTATGCCCTCTTCTTTTCGGGCGTTCATCTTTTCCGCGGCATCGAGTGAACCCTTTATGGTGTCTTCCCGTTCCCTGAAGATATTCAGGAGCGGCTTAAAAAGAAGAATATTAAGAAGATAAATTAATCCCAGGAAGTTTACAACCAAGAGTAAAAACCACTTAAAGTGTATATCTAACATCTTTTCCCCTTGATGAATTTTTTTTGAAAACGTAAAAAACTTTATCATATAGAGAAAATGTTTGTCAAGTCATTTTATATTTAGAAATAAGAGGTTACCTAAAAATTTATCTATAGGTCGATAAGTAAATTTTATTGCTTATCAAATAATCCTTAAAAAACGGGCTGCGGGAAGGAAGCAGGATGAGGCGCCTCCGCAGGCTGTAAGCCTTTAATATGGCCATTTTTTCCTGGTTCTCTATATTTCAGGCCGTGATTACCTGGCTCCGGAGCTTATTAAAAGAGCCGGCGATGACCGCCGGCTCTTCATGCAATATTCAGACTATAAACAGACCGGATGAATTCTGTTTATTTCTTCTTCTTTTTAGACGCCTTAAGGTCGGCATACAATTCATAGGCCTTTTTGGGAGTAAAATTATCGTGAACCACGGCATTTACGGCCTGTATCATTGATGCAGGGTTATCGGACTGGAAAATATTCCTTCCCATATCAACACCCGCCGCGCCGCGCTTTATGGCATTGTATGTAAGCTCAAGCGCGTCAAGTTCAGGCAATTTCTTGCCGCCCGCCATAACCAGTGGGACAGGACAGGACTTTACAAGCTTCTCAAAACCTTCGCAATAATATGTCTTCACAATATGTGCGCCGATTTCAGCGGCCATGCGGCAGCATAAAGAAAGATATCTGGAATCCCGCACCATATCCTTACCCACTGCGGTAACCGCAAGTACGGGGATGCCGTAGCGCTCGCCCTCGTCGATCAACTTCGCCAGATTCAGCAGTGTCTCTTTCTGATTAGGCGCGCCAACGTATATTGATATGGCGACAGCGGAGACATTCAGCCTTACGGCATCGTCCATGGCCACGGTCAATCCTTCATCCGAGAGCTCGCCCAGAATACTGTTGCCTCCCGAGACCCTGAGAACGATGGGAGTATCAGTTGCGGTATCTACCGATGTTCGCAGAATCCCCCGTGTCGGCATCAGCGCATCCGCATACGGCAGAAGCGGTTTGATTGTCTTTTTAGCATCTACAAGTCCTGTTGTCGGCCCAAGAAAATATCCATGGTCGACAGCAAGCATAACGGTCCTGCCATCCGGTCTGATTATCCTTGACAGACGATTCTTTAATCCCCAATCCATAATATAGCTCCTCCTGATTTTCTAGATTTACCAAAAGCCTTTATCGTAAACTTCAAGACCTTTGATCTACCGGTTTGAAATGCCCTGTCCGCCCTTTAAGTAATGATTATCAAGGTTTACACATCACTTCCAGCCCCACATTCCTTTGCTCATTCATGCAGTTTAATTATAACTTTCAGGGATTCCCTTGCTTCCTCTACAAGCGTGAAACCCTTCTGTATTTCAGACAAAGGCAGGCTGTGCGTTATCATATCAGAGACATTCACTCTCTTCTGACGGATAAACTCCATCGCCGTAATATGCTCTTTATAGTTCGCTGCATATGAGGATGTCAGTGTTATCTCGTTGCGCCAGAAAAGGTCGTTGAGCGGCATCGGGGTTTTTGTATCTGCCCTGGACGGGGCGAAAAATAATATGGTCCCGCCCCTGTCAACCGAACGGAACGCCTGGTCCACGGCATTTTCAGCGCCGGTAGTAAGCACCACTATATCCGCAAGCCTGTTTTTATTCATCGTTCTGAACAATTCGGGCAGATCACCCCTTGCATCGATGACCTCATCAGCACCAAATCGCTTCGCGGCCTCAAGCCTGTATGGAGTTATATCCGCGGCAACGATCAGGGAGGCGCCGAGGGCCCGCGCAAGCTGAATGTGCAACAGGCCTGATATGCCGCTACCTATCACAAGCATGCTGACGCCAAGCTCTGTTTTTGCGATCCTCTGACCGCGATATACACAGGCCAGGGGTTCTATGAATGTCGCTTCTTCAAAAGACAACTCCTCGGGAAGAAGATAGAGACCCCTGTCCACGTTTATGGAAGGAAGCCTGACGTATTCCGCAAAACCCCCAGGGTCAAACTTCGTTTTTCTTAAAGTATCACAGACAGTGTGGTGGTCTTTCAGGCAATAATGGCAGGTATTGCAGGGCACGTGATGTGAAGCGGAAACCCGGTCGCCTACCTTGCAGGCATTAACGCCTTCCCCAACGGCAACCACCTCGCCCGCTATTTCATGCCCCAGCACAAGGGGCGTTTTGCCGGCCCGGTACCAGTGCATTACATCGCTTCCGCATATGCCGCTCGCCATTATACGTATAAGTATTTCCCCTTTGCCGGCTTCAGGCGCGGGCAGATCCTCAATCCTGATATCATTACTGCCATAATACATTGCTACCTGCATCGGTATCTCCAATCTGTTTTATTTCTTGCGATATGCTTTCAGGCGCTGATATCCATGCCGGATATTACAAGGCTCGGCGCACCTATGTTACCATAAAACCGGAAGTCATCTCCAATGGCTTCGACCCTGTCAAAAAATTCGAGAATCGTTCCTGATATGACCGCCTCTTTAACAGGAAATTTCACCTCTCCATTTTCGATCCAGAGACCGGTCACTCCGATTGAAAATTCGCCCGATATCGGATTAGCGCTGTGAACGCCCATGGCATTAACTATATACAATCCTCTCTTTATCAGGCTGAACATCTTATTTTTCGGAACAATGTCCGATCCTCGGGCGGCCTCCAGAAAAAGATTGGTTATGCCGACCGAGGGCAATGACGAAAAACCGCCCCTGACGGCGTTACCTGTCGAAACAGCAGAGCCTTTTTTCGCAGTACAGGTATTATACAGATAAGCCCGCAGCACTCCTTCACTTATCAATGTTTTTTCTTTGACAGCCACTCCTTCATCATCAACAGGCCTGCTCCCCATCTTTCCCGGCAGAAGTCCGGTGTCCAATATGTTTATTTTCGAACTTATGACCCTTTTATTGAGTCTGTTCTTAAGAAGAGACCTGCCTTTCTGCACGGCCTCGGCAGAGAGGGAAGACGCGAATATTCCGAGAAAATCCACAGTTAACAGGTTGTCCAGTATAATATCAGCTTTTGAGCTTTCAATCTTTCGGGCTCCCAGCAGACAGGTAGCGCGTCTTGCGGCATTTCTGCCTGTCTCTTCAAAAGAGACGTCTCCAAGAAATCTGCCGCCATCGAAATCCACTCCCATCCGGCTTTCATCTCCCTGCCCGGCAATTGCAACAATCCACGCGGAACAGGAGGTTGATGAATACCCTGCTTTAACAGACCTGGAATTTATGACGGCTGTTTCTGATGATGTAAATGTACCGGTCGCCTTTCTCACCTTCCTGATTCTCTTATCTTCTTCGTAAGCGGACCTTTCCAGCAGCATCACCATTGCAACAGAATCTTCTTCTTTTATGCCGTCCAACACCGGATCGAACACTTCAACCTGCGCCATGCCCGATGCTTCCGGCAGATCGATACAGATGTCCTCATCCGAATAATTTGCGGCCCCGACAGCGTTTTCGACCACGAATTCCCTGTCGTTCATGTCCGTGGAATAAGAGAAACCGGGACGACCTTTCTTTATAATCCGGAGAGAATAGCCAAAGCCTGAAGAAGACGTAAAAGAATCAAGTGTCTGTTTTTTAATTTCCACGGACAATGTTCTGGATGACCGGATAAACACTTCGGCCTGATCAGCGCCCCTCTTCAGCGCCTTCGAGATAATATCTTCAGCAAAATCCGGATCAATCTTCATAGTATGACGCAGACGCTGTATCGGATTCCCAGATAGTCACCGCTGAAACCCTGAGGTTCCCGTCATTTATCCTTTTTTTCAGGGAATCATATATCCATTTCGCAATATTTTCGGAAGAAGGGTTTTTTTCGGTAAATGGAAATATATCGTTCAGATATGAATGGTCCAGCGGCAATATCACTTCACCAGCTATTTTTTTCAACTCATGGAAATCAAGAGCTAAATCTATCTCGTTTAATCTCTCTGCCGTTACATTTACCTGGGCTCTCCAGTTATGGCCATGCATATTTTCACATTTCCCCTTAAAACCTCTTAACTGGTGTGCGGCGGCAAAACTTATTTCTATAGACAATTCATACATTTTTAGTATCTCCTGAAACCTAGGTGCTCTTTTTAAAAACAGATACGTAGGGGAGATTCCTGAACTTATTATCATAATCCAGCCCATAACCG